>NZ_JBFBCE010000006.1:0-194321 GCF_040689595.1 Streptosporangium sp. NPDC051023
AGTGGGTGAGCGCGGATCCGGTGGCGACGACCTTGGCCCCGCTGACGACGAGCCCCGCCCCGGTCTCCCGCTCGACGTGGACGAAGACGTCCTCGTCCGGTTATCCGCGGCCTAGCGCGCGGATAAAGCGGCCTAGAGCGCGGATGAACCGGGCAGTCGCCGCGTTGGCGGTGCCGGTGAGGAGGAACATCGTGCACAGGGTGGCGAGGACGGTTCGCACAGGCGGCTCCTGTTCAGCGACGGGTCTTGAGCAGATGGGCCAGCAGAAGAGCGCCGAGCACGGCGGCCACGCCGATGACGACCGGCAACGCACCGGGTGAGGCGGCGACGGCGACGAACACCAGCGCCAGCAGGACGATCACGATCCAGGTGAGCCACGGATAGCCCCACATCCGCAGTGGCAGCGGGCCCCGGGCATGTGCGCGCAGGCGGAGCTGGGCGACCGCGATGAAGATGTACAGCACGAGAACGAGCAGCCCGGCAACGTTGATCAGCAGGCCGAAAAGATCCCGCGCGCCCGCCGCGTAGGCGGCGAACATGACCAGCAGGGCCAGGCCGGAGCCGAACAGCAGTGGCCGGGTCGGCACTCCTCTGGCATTGACGTACGCCATCGAGCGTGGGGCGTCACGGCGGGCGGCCATCGTCGTCATGATGCGCGAGGCGCCGTATATCGCCGCGTTCATCACCGACAGGACCGCGACAAAAATCACCACTGTCATCAGGTCGGCCGCGCCGGGAACGCCCAGCCGGTCGATGGCGGTGGCGAAGGGGCTGTCCTCACCGTTGGCCGGGACCTGATTCCACGGCACGACCGCGACGATCACGAAGACCGAGCCGACATAGAACATCAGAACCCGCCAGATCACCCGGATGGTGGCCCTGGCGACTTCCGTGGCCGGTTCCTGCGACTCGGCGGCGGCGATGGTGACGATCTCGGCACCGAAGTAGGAGAACAGCACCGTGACCAGCGCGACGGGCACGGCGCCCCAGCCCTTCGGAGCGAAACCGCCGTACTCGGTCAGGGCCGTCAGGCCCCTCCCGCCCCCCGGCCACAGCCCGACGACGAACAGCGCCCCCGCCCCGATGAAGAAGACGATGGCGACGATCTTGACGGTGGCCAGCCAGAACTCGGTCTCGCCGAACAGCTTCACCGACACCAGGTTGGCCGCGGTGATCGTCACAACCAACGCGACCGCGACCGGCAGCACCGGCAGCGCGGGAGCCAGCGCGCGCAGGAGCTGAGCCCCGGCCACCGCCTCGAAGGCCACCGCCACGATCGCGAACAGCCAGTAACTCCAGCCGACCAGGAATCCGGCCCGCTCGCCCAGAGCGAGACGCGCGTAGTCGATAAAGGAGCCGGAAGAGGGGCGAGCCGCGGCCATCTCGCCGAGCATCCTCATCACCAGGATGACGATCGCCCCGCCCAGCACGTAGGCGACCAGGGCCGCGGGCCCGGTATCGGCGATCACCTTGCCGCTGCTGACGAACAGCCCGGCACTGATGATGCCGCCGAGGCCGATCATCGTCATGTGCCGGCGTTTGAGCCCGCGGTGTAACGCCGGTGAACTGTCGATCTCGGTCATGACGTTCAGCTCCTTTGGGGGGATTTTCGGGATGCCGAAAAGAAGCCTCGGCCCCGAATGACATCTGTGTGGCCTGGAGCATGTTTCCTGGATCAGACAGCGACCGTCGGTCAGGCCGCAAATCGATGCCGCCGGAACCGGTTCCGGCGTGGGCACGCCGATCCCACCCTGAAACGATCAGTTAGTCTGGTCGTCCGTCACCATGGCACTAGGATTCCACCATGAGTGATGAATCGGGCACCGAACGCTATCTGCGTCTGACGGTTGAGCTGACCGTTGAAGTTCAGGACCTCGCCGGGCTCCAGGAAGCCGCGCTGAAGGAAATCAACCATCCGGACGCCGACCTGGACGACGACGAGCGCAGGGAGCAGGCGGAGATGGTCTCCGCCGACGACACGGGAGCCACCGCGCTGCAGTGGCTCATCGAGCCGGACCACGTTCTGGGTCTGATCGAGCACGTGGAGCAGATCGAGCCCCGAGAGGCCGTACTGGGAGTCGAACCCTCAGACGGCCCCTCGGACGAGGAAGACGACCACGACCATGACCACGACCACGAGCACTGAGGTCAGTCGTTGACCTCGAAGCCGTCCCCGAAAGCCCAGAGCTGACCTTCCAGGTCGAAGGCCACGTAGATCCTGGTGCCTTCGGGGGTGGCCTCGGGCTCGACCACGATCTCCGCCCCTCTGGAGACCGCCTGCTCGTAGTGGGCGTCCAGGTCGCCGACCACGACGAACACCCCCTGGCTGACCGCGGGCAGGTCGAGCGCGCTGCGAAGGTACGGCTCGTCCGGGCGGATCGAGGCCAGCATGATCACCGCGTCTCCGAGCATGAGCTGGGCGTACCCGATGCCCCCGCGGGGGCCGGGAACCATGACCGCAGGCCGGAAGCCGAAGACCTTGCCCAGCCATTCGATGGCCGCCGGGGCATCCTGATAACGAAGGAATGGAACCACATGGGGGTTCGACATGCTGCCCTCCATCGAGACGATGCGATGCCTTCAGCCCAGAGCTTGTCACCGTTGGCCGGTCCCGTCAGCAGACCGGCCGTACCTTCCCCTCAACCGGCCAGGACTTCCTCCCTGCGGGTGACGAGAAGATCACGCTGACGGGCCAGCTCGGCACAGTGGGTGGCCAGACCGGCGACCGTCTCGTTCACCCACTGAGCGATCTCGGCGACCGCCTCGCCGGTGCGGGCGATCCGCTGGTGCTTGATCGCGTCGACCACGATGTTGTCGAAGAACATGTCGGCGAACCAGCGGGTGTCCACCTCGGGCAGTTGCAGGCTCGCACGCACCCCGACGTCCGCCAGTTCCCTGGAGAAGGTGTCCAGGGCGCGCTGCGCGTGCCAGGCCGCCTCGCTCGCGTTGCGCAGGTGGCCGTGCTCGACCATGTCGGCGAAACCACCGCCGCTCAGCATGTCCCACCGGGAGGCGCCGCGGGCGCCGCCGAGGCTGTGCATGACCTGGCCGACCGCCTGGATCGCGGCGAGCCCCGCCTGGTGGGCCTCCTCGTGCTCGCGGAGGTCGGCGTGGGTGTCGGCGAGCCGCTGGCCGATCTCGGTGAGCTCCCTGGCCCTCGGGTCCCCCGACTCGACCAGCAGGCGCTCCTTGCGCTCGAGCAGCCCGGCGAACTCCTCCCTGGCCGTCGCGACCTCGGCCAGGCCGCTCTCCACGGCCGCGCTGTCCGCCTCGAGCCACCGCAGGCGGGTGCGCTGCCCCTCCAGGCGCTGCCGCAGCGCCTGGGCCTCGGCCCGCTCCTTGGCGAGCTTCTCCTCCTTCGAGCCGGCGAGCCCGGCCAGGAACGCCGCGAAGCCGCCCGCCTCCAGTTTGGAGACGTCCTGTTCTTCCTTGACGAGCTGGTCCTCGAGGTCGGCGAGCAGCTGCCCGACCTCGTCGAGCTGCAGGGCCAGCGCCCCACGCTGGGTACTCAGCTGTTCAAACCGCCGCACCCGTTCACGGGCGGTGCGCAGCTCGTCGTCGATGCCGTCAAAGATGATCACAACTGTGCGACGCATGACGGCGGCGAATCGTTCCGCACACGACATATCAGCACTTGCGGTCAGGACCGGAAACGCGGCGTACACGGCGGACGTGACCGATCTCACACCTTGCGGCCGACCCCGCCCCAGCCGAGCACCTCGAAGCGCTTGATCGCCAGCGGCGAGATGAACCGGCCGCCGTCGAGGAGCTCGAAGTCGCCGAAGAACTCCTTGATCTCGTCAATGCTCCGGGAGACCACCCCGGAACCGGTCCCCGCATAGATCCGCCTGATCTCGTCGATGTCCGTATCGCGAGCTTTGGTGGACGTCAGGTGCGTGATCACGAGATGGCTGCCCGGCGCCATCAGCTCCCGCAGCTTGGCGACCTCCGCGTACGGATCGTCCAGGAAGTGCAGGATCGCCACGAGGAGAAGCGCGACCGGCTCGCCCGGGTCGATCAACCCCGTGTCCACTGCGGCGGCCCAGATCTCCTCAGGACGGCGCAGGTCCCCCTCGATCATGGCGACCGCCGGGGTTTTGGCGAGCAGTGCCCTGCCGTGCACGCACACGACGGGATCGTTGTCGATGTAGACCGTACGGGCCTCGGGGTCGGCCGAGTGGGCGACCTGGTGGACGTTGTCCTGTGTCGGCAGTCCCGCGCCGATGTCGAGGAACTGGCGGATGCCCGCCTCTCCCGCGAGGTGGCGCACCACGTTGCCGAGGAACTGCCGGTTGACCCGAACCCCCTGCCGGGACTCGGGAAAGGCCTGGAGGACCCGCTCGGCCGCCTCGCGGTCGGCGGCGAAGTTGTCCTTCCCGCCCAGCATGTAGTCGTAGATGCGGGCCACGTTCGGGGTGCTCGCATCGAAGCCGGAGGACTTTCTTCCGTTCACGGCCACCACCTCGTCCCTGTCACCTGATCGTGGTAGCCGTGGAGACCGGCTCAGTCGCAGATCGTAGCCTACAAGGGACGAAACGGACCGTACGGCGAGCATTTGTGATCGGCCCGCTATTCGCTACCGCCCGTGATCGGTTCCCGTGCGACGAAGGGCGTCCGCGTGGCTGACCCGCTGTCCGCGGGGAGAACGGACAGCGGGTCACACGCACCCCCGCGTCGGCCCCCCTGTCCGCGCGAGGGGGCGGAGTCCGCTCGCCGGGCACCGCGCGACCGCTCAGTCCATCGAGACCAGCGGCGCGGGATAGCCCCTGATCCCCCTGGGCATGCGCCACGGCTCGTAGATCATTTTCATCGGCACGGTGTCCAGCTCGGGGAGGTAGCGCCGGATGTACTCCCCTTCCGGGTCGAACCGCTTCGCCTGCCTGACCGGGTTGACGATCCGGTTGGGCCTGGTGTCGTTGCCGGTTCCCGCGACCCACTGCCAGTTGCCGTAGTTGTTGGGGACGTCTCCGTCGAGCAGCAGCAGGAAGAAGTGTTCCGCGCCCGCCCGCCAGTCCACACGCAGCCGCCTGACCAGGAACGACGCCGTGAGCATACGGGCACGGTTGTGCATCCAGCCCTCGGCGAGCAGTTGCCGCATGCCCGCGTCCACGATCGGCACCCCGGTTCTGCCCTCCTTCCACGCCTGGGCCGCGTCCGGGTCGTCGACCCATTCCTGGCCACGCGCCCGGTAGTCGTCCCGGTTGATGCGCGGAAAGGCCAGCGTGACCTGGTGGAAGAAGTCCCTCCAACAGAGTTGCCTGACGAATTCTTCGCCGTTGACCGAGAGCGACTCGAGCTCGAGCGGCGACAGGCAGCCGAAGCGCAGGTAGGGCCCGAGCTTGGAGGTACGGTTACCCGCGAGGTCGTCGTGACCCTCCGCGTAGTCCTCGACGCAGTGCTTCAGCCAGCTCCTCATCCGCTCGCGGGCGACCGTCTCGCCACCCCTGAACAGCCCGTGCGGCCCGCGCCTCGACACGGGCAGGGAGCCCGCCTCCAGTTTCTCGGGGAAGGGCACGGCCCTCGGGGCCTCCAGCACCCGCCTGCGGGTGTGCTCGCTCCAGGCCCGCCAGTAGGGCGTGAAGACCCGGTAGTGGTCGCCGCCGCCCGAGGGTTTGAGGGCGCCGGGAGGCACGATCGTGACACCGGGGAAGGTCAGGAACTCCATCCGGTTCCGCTCGCACTCCCCGGCCAGCCGCCGCTGCCTGCGCCGCGCGAGCGCGCTGACGTCGTCACTGACGTGGACGGCCTGGGCGGAGACCTCCCCGGCGAGGCGCATCGTCTCCGCGACCGGATCACCCCAGCGGATCGCGAGCTCACCGCCCCGCTCGCGCAGCGACCGGCGCAGGTCGGCGAGGCTCTCCGCAAGGAACGCCGTCCGGTGACCCGGGGGCATCGCGGGATCGACGACGAACAGGGGCACGACGCGGCGCGCGCCCGCGCACGCCGCGGCCAGTGCCGGATGGTCGTGCACCCGGAGGTCACGGTTGAGCAGGACGACGACGGTCTCCATCACACAGGGGCTTTCGTGTCTCCCGCGCCCGTGGTTGCATCCGCCCGGGGCCGGGCGCCCGAAGGAAACTCATGGATGGACCGAACCACCCGCATCGGCTGGCAATCTGGTACATCGATCGTGGGACGTCCGCGGATGAGGTGAGACGGTGACGGACGAGCAGGGGCAGGCGACCACCGAGGAGGAGCCGGGCTACGGCATAGGGGCCGTCGCACGCAGGCTCGGCGTACCCGCCCCCACGCTGCGCACCTGGAACCTGCGTTACGGGATCGGCCCGAGCCGCCGCAGCCCGGGAGGGCACCGCCGCTACGACTCCAACGACCTGCGCCGCCTGGAGGAGATGAACCGGCTCATCAGGAGCGGGGTGTCCGCGGCCGACGCCGCCAGGGAGGTCCTGAGGATCAGGGCCGTCCCGCCGGGCCCGGCGGAGCGCGGGACGCGGCCGGTCGCGCCCCCACCGGTCGAGGTCCCGGCCGTGACCATACCGGCGCCCGCCGGGATTCCCACCCTGGCTCCGGCGACACCCGAGATCCCGACCGTGGCGATGCTGGCGCGGGCCGCGATCGCGCTGGACAGCCAGACCATCTCCGACTGGATCGGCGCCGCGCTGGCCAGGCACGGCGTCCTGTGGACCTGGCAGAACCTGGTGCTACCGGTTTTCGACGTCATCTGCAGGCGCCAGGCGGAGACCGGCGCGAGCATCGAGGTGGAGCACGTGTTCTCCGACCGGGTGCTGACCGCGCTCACCCGGCTCGTCCACCGTCCCGCCAGGTCCGTCAACGAGCGTCCGGTGCTGCTGGCCTGCGCGGAGGACGAGCAGCACAGCCTGCCGATCTACGCGCTGGCCGCGGTGCTGACCGTCGACTACCACGTCGACACACGCGTGCTCGGCGCGCGGACCCCCTACTCGGCGCTCGGCGACGCGATGCGCCGTCTTGGCCCCGCGGTGGTCTTCGTCTGGTCCCAGCTTCCGGAGACCGGCGACCCCGCGCCGCTCTCCCTGCTGCCCCTGCTGCGCCCGCCGAGCCGCCTCGTCGTCGGCGGCGGCGGGTGGTGGGATGGCCTGCCCCCGTCGATCGGGCGCGTCACCTCCTTCGCCGAGGCGCTCACCTGGATCGGCGCCGCACTGCGCTGAGACGTTCTCCAGTGCGCTGAGACGCCCTCTCACCGCAGCGCTCTGAGACGCTCTTCAGTGCCCTGAGACGCCCTCTCGCCACGCCGCTGGGACGCTCTGTCACCGCGGTGACGCGCCATCCCGGCCGCACGAGGCGTCCCCGCGCCGTACCGGTCTTCCCATCAAGGTTGCGATCACCGAGACTGAGGAGTATGAATAAGTTTTGAATAGGTTTTCTCGGCAAGGGAAGCCACCATGACAGACACCTTGAACGTTCGGCTCGCCGAGGGCGACGACACCGCGCTGGCCGAGTGCTTCCATACGCACGGCCCGCTCGTCCGCTCTTACCTGCGCCGTTTCGTGGCCCCCCAGGACATCGAAGACCTGCAGCAGGTGGTTTTCGCCGAGGTCTGGCGGTCACGGCACCGTTTCGACCCGGCCCGCAGCCTTCCCGCCTGGCTGCTCGGCATCGCGCACAACCGGGCGGTCGACCACCTGCGGGCGCGCGCGCCGCAGACGGTGCCGCTGGATGTGGTCGCCGACCCCGCGGGCCAGGACGGCCGGACCCACGGGGACGGCCTGGCCGAGCGTGACCAGGTCCAGCGGGCACTGGCCGCGCTGCCCGCACCGCAGCGCCAGGCCATCGAGCTGGCCTACTACGGCGACCTGACCCAGCGGGAGATCGCCGAGAGGCTGAGCGTGCCGCTCGGCACCGTCAAGGCCCGTACGGCCCGCGGTCTGCGCCGCCTGTCCGACCTCCTCACCCCGATAGCGGCATGACCCGCGACGGCATGGACCTCGCTGGGCGGGCCCGCGGTGAGATCAGGCCAAGGGTCGCGGTCTCGAGCTGCCTGATGGGCGAGCCGGTCCGGTTCAACGGCGGCCACAGCCGCGACAGGTTCCTCAACGGGGAGCTCGACCCCTACGTCGACTGGGTGCGCGTCTGCCCGGAGATGGAGCTCGGTCTCGGCACCCCGCGCGAGACCCTCCGCCTGGAACGGTCGCCAGAAGGGCCACGCCTGGTCACCCGTAAGAGCGGGGTCGATCTGACGGCCGGGATGGCGTCCCTGGCGGCGCGGCGGGCGCGCACCCTCGACGTCGACGGCTACGTGTTCAAGTCCAGGAGCCCGAGCTGCGGGGTGCACGGCATCCCGGTCTACGCGGGCGACGCCGCCGTCGACCGCAGGGGCGTTGGCGTGTTCGCGGCCAGGATCATCGCCGCGCACCCGCTGCTGCCGGTCGAGGACGAGGGGCGGCTGAACGACGCGCTGCTCCGCGAGACCTTCGTCGAGCGGATCTTCGCGCACGCCAGGCTGCGCGCGCTGCTGGAGAGCGACTGGCGGGCTCGCGACCTGGTCGCCTTCCACTCCCGGCACAAGATGCAGATGCTGGCCCACGACCCCGCCGCCTACCACGAGGCGGGCCGGGTCGTCGCGAGGGCGGGCGCGCGCCCCCGCGAGGAGCTGGCCGCCGACTACGCCCGCGCGTTCGGCACGGCCTTCGCCAGGAAGGCCAGCATCGGGCGCAACGTCAACGTGCTCCAGCACTGCATGGGGATGATGAGTGACTCGCTCGACGCGGCGAGGCGGGCCGATCTGGCAGAGGTGATCGCCTCCTACCGGGCCGGCCAGGTGGCGCTCAGCGTGCCCACGACCCTGCTCCGCCATCACGCCAGGGGCGAGGGCGCCGGGTACGTCAGGGACCAGACCTATTTCTCGCCCTATCCGGCGCAGCTGCGCCTGCGCAACCACGTCCCGGTCTGAGCCCACGCCGCGACGGCGGCACGGCGGACTCCCCCGCCTCCGGCACGGCGGCCCCCGGCTCAGGCCACCCTCGTCGGCGCTTCCAGCTCACCCCACCTTCAGTACGGCCAGCGAGCGAGCGGGCAGGAGAAGCTCCTCACCCTCCGCGGTCACCGAAGGGTCGGAGGCGAGCAGGACATGCCCCGGGGTGGTCCGTATCGTGATCGGGACAGGGCTCAGATTGGCCGCGACCCGGAGCGTCCCCCGGTGCACGACCAGCCAGGTCTCGCCGTACTCCACCCTGACGCGTTCCAGCCTCGGATCGGTGAGCTCGGGATGCTCGCGGCGCAACGCGATCAGCGCCCGGTACCAATTGAGGTGGGCCCGATGGGCGTCGTCGTCCAGCTCGCTCCAGTCGAGCTTCGAGCGCAGGAACGTCAGCTCCTCGCCGGGGTCGGGCGCCTTCTCCGCCCAGTCGTCGTAGCCGTGGCCGAGGAACTCCCGCCGCCGCCGGTCCGCCTCGCCCTCGCGGAGCTGGGGCTCGACGTGGTCGGTGAAGAACAGGAAGGGGGTGCGCGCCCCCCACTCCTCGCCCATGAACAGCATGGGGGTGAACGGCGAGGTCAGCAGCAGCCCCGCGGCCAGGCGCAGCGCCTCGGGCGGCATCCGATCGCCCTCGGCGCGGTTGCCGATCTGGTCGTGGTTCTGCGCGCAGCAGACGAAGCGATACCCGGGAACGTGCCGGGCGGGGCGACCGTGGGAGCGTCTCCTGAAGGTCGAGTAGGTGCCGTCGTGGTAGTAACCCGCGGTCAGCACCTTGGCCAGCGCCCCGGCGAAGTCGTCGTAGTAGCCGTGCCGCTCCCCGGTCACCGCCACGTGCAGTGCGTGGTGGACGTCGTCGTTCCAGACCGCGGCCAGGCCGTACCCCCCGGCCTCGCGCGAGGTCACCAGTCTGGGGTCGTTGAGGTCGGACTCGGCGATCAGCGTCAGCGGCCTGCCGACCGACGCCGACAGCGCCTCGACCTCGGCCGCCATCTCCTCAAGCAGGTGGGTGGCCCGCGCGTCGTGCAGCGCGTGCACGGCATCGAGGCGTAGGCCGTCGATGTGGTAGTCGCGCAGCCACTGCAGGGCGTTGCCGACGAAGTAACGGCGCACCTCGTCGGAGCCGGGGCCGTCCAGGTTGACCGCCTGGCCCCAGAAGGAGGCGGCCGAGGCGTTGAAGTAGGGGCCGAAGGGGGCCAGGAAGTTGCCCGAGGGGCCGAGATGGTTGTGGACGACGTCCAGGATCACCCCGATCCCCTGCCGGTGACAGGCGTCGACGAAGCGCTTGAGCCCGTCGGGGCCGCCGTAGTTGTCGGTCACGGCCCACAGGTCGACCCCGTCGTAACCCCAGTTGCGCTTTCCCGGGACCGGGGGCACCGGCATGATCTCGATAAAGTCGACGCCCAGGTCGGCGAGGTGCGGAAGCTTCCCGATCGCCGCCTCGAAGGTCCCTTCGGGAGTGAAGGTGCCGATGTGCAGCTCGTAGATCACCGAGCCGGGCAGGTCACGCCCGCGCCACAGACCGTCGGTCCACCCGAACCTGTCGTGCTCGTAGACCCTGCTGGGCCCGAAGATCCCCTCGGGCTGCCGGCGGGACCTCGGGTCGGGCAGCGGCTCACCGCCGTCGAGCCGGAACCGGTAGTCGGTCCCGTGCCCCGCGCCCGGCACCTCTGCCGACCACCAGCCGCCCGCCCCGACGGCCATCGGGTAGCGGACCTCACCGATCTCCACATCGACGGAGGTCGCCTGCGGCGCCCAGACCTCGAACACGGGCTTACTCCCTCTCCAAAAGCGCGACGGGATGTGTGGACAGCAGGTGGGCGAGCGGGATCCGCCCGGTGTGCTCGACGCCGGACAGCAGGTCGCGCCACCTTCCGTGCGGCAGCGTGATCGTCCTGCTTCCCCAGCCGCCGCGCCTGGCCAGCCCGACCGGCATCCGGGTCGCGACCGCGACCGCCCTGTCCCCGCGCGCGAAGGCCACCGCGTGCTCGTCCGCCTCGATCGGGACGTACGGCAACGCGGGGTCGAGGCGCCCGCGCAGGCGCAGCGCCTGGGTGGTGACCAGCAGCTTTTCCTCGTCCCACGACCGCCCCTGCGGGCTTTCCCGCCGCCCGTCCATCGCGGTGAGCAGGGCGCGGCGGCGTGCGAAGTCGACGGGGCGCCGGTTGTCCGGGTCGACCAGGGAGAAGTCGGTGATCTCGTTGCCCCAGTAGAGGTCGGGCACGCCGGGCAGCATGAGCTGGACGAGTTTCTGGCCCAGGGAGTTGGACCTGGCGTACGGCTCGATCCCGGCGGTGAACCCGGCGATGGAGGCGCCGCACTCGCCGAAGGCCCGGGTGACGAAGTCGCGCAGCCCCCGCTCGTACGCGGGGTCGGGAGCGGCCCACGAGATCGAGGTCTTGGCCTCACGCGCCGCCTTGAACAGGTACTCGAAGAACCTGTCCTGACCGATCGGCCAGGCGGCCATCAGGTTCTGCCAGGCCAGGTAGTCGAGCGCGGGGTCGAAGGAGACCTTGGACGACCACTCCCCCACCGCCTCCGCCCACTCCTGCGGCAGCTCGGACAGCACGGCGAGACGGGCGCGCACGTCCTCGGAGCGCTTGGTGTCGTGGGTGGACAGCGTGGTCATCGTCCCGGGGGACATCTCCCCGCAGAACGCGTGGAAGGCCTCGACGCCGCCGTCGAACCGGTCGGGCTCCCCGCCGACCTCGTTCAGGCACGCCAGTGGATACCAGCGGTAGAGCGCGGTGTCCTCGACCCCCTTGGCCATGACGGGGCCGCAGGTCTGCTGGAAGCGGGTGACGGCCTCCGCGGGGCCGTACAGGACCGCGTCGACGACCTCGGCGACCGGGGCGCCCTCGGGCAGCCTGGCCGCGGCGACCCGGCCCGCCGCCTCGACGATCGCGGCGGACGCCCTGGGCACCGGCTCGCCGGGCACCGCGTATGCCCGGTAGACGGGCATCGCGGCCAGCAGCTCGACCAGTGTCTCGCGGTCTGAGCCGACGAGGGCGTGCAGCCGGTCGATCTCGGCGGTGAAGAACAGGTCGAGGACCTCCCGCTTCGACTCCCTGACCACGGTGGCGTACTCGCGGGGCATGCCGGTGCGCGCGACGAACAGGTCGACCAGTGGCCGCTCCCCCGCCAGGTCGACGAACAGGCCGGTGATCCGGTTGAGCACCTCGTAACCGGTGGTGCCGTCGCAGTCCCAGTCGCCGGGTAGCCGCTCCGCGCCGATCAGGATCTTCTCCGCGACCGTCCACACCCCGGAGGCCGCGCGGAGCTTGGCGAGGTAGCCGCGCGGCTCGGCCAGGCCGTCGGGGTGGTCGACCCGCAGGCCGTTGACGACCCCCTCGCGAACCAGCCCGAGGATCACCTCGTGGGTGGCGTCGAAGACCTCCGGGTCCTCCACCCGCACCCCGATCAGCGAGGACACGTCGAAGAAACGCCGGTAGCCGGGCCCGGCACGCCAGTCGACCAGCCGGTAGTGGGTGTCGGGCAGCGGGAACTCATGCCCGTGGTAGCGCAGCACGTCACCGTCCGCGACCGGCTGGACCGCGTCGCCGAGCACCGGCATGTTCACCCTGCCGTCGCCGCCGGCCCAGTCAATGTCGAACCATGACGCGTACGGCGACGCCCGCCCCTCCCCGAGCACCGACCAGAGCTGCCGGTTGCCCGACTCGGGCACCGGGATCGTCATGTGGTTGGGCACGATGTCCAGGACGATCCCGAGGCCGTATCCGGTCAGCGTCGCCGACAGCGCCCGCAGCCCCTCGGCCCCGCCGAACTCCTCCCTGACCCGGGAGTGGTCGGTCACGTCGTAGCCGTGCCGCGACTGCGGCGTGGCCTGCAGGATCGGGGAGAGGTAGACATGGCTCACCCCGAGATCGCGCAGGTAGGGGGCCAGCTCGGCGACGTCGGCGAAGCCGAAGTCGGGGGTCAGCTGAATCCGGTAGGTCGAGCTGGGCGCGCTGCGGCGCCCCTCCGCGGCCTCCTCGGAAGCCCCCTCGGCGCTCCTCCCACCGGCGGTCCCGCCGGAAAACCCGTTGGAAGTCTCAGACACGCCGCAACACCCGCACAGACCGGCCGACCACCGGAACCTCCTCTGCCGCCCTGCAGACCCGGGTGTCGACGATGATCGGCATCGCCGTGTCGATCTCCGTCACCCACATGTCGCCGTAGTCCTTGGGGATGGTGAACTCGATGACGTCGTTGTGGGCGTTGAACAGCAGCAGGAACGAGGCGTCCTTGATCTGCCGCCCCCTGCGGTCCGGCTCGGTGATGGCGTCGCCGTTCAGGAAGACCGCCAGTGACTTGGCGTAGCCCACGTTCCAGTCGGCGTCGGTCATCTTCTCCCCTTGCGGGGTGAACCAGGCGATGTCGCTGAGGTTGTCCTCGGAGCCTCGCACCGGACGGCCGTAGAAGAAGCGGCGCCTGCGGAAGACCGGGTGCTCGGCGCGGAGCCTGGCCAGGCGCCGGGTGAACTCCAGCAGCAGCCAGTTCTCCCTGACGTCGGACCAGTCGACCCAGCTCAGCTCGTTGTCCTGGCAGTAGACGTTGTTGTTGCCCTGCTGCGTGCGGCCGAGCTCGTCGCCGTGGGAGATCATCGGCACGCCCTGGGACAGGAACAACGTGGTCAGGAAGTTACGTTTCTGCTGCTCGCGCAGCGACTCGACCGCGAGCGAGGCGGGGCCCTCCGTGCCGCAGTTCCACGAGCGGTTGTCGTCGGTGCCGTCCCGGTTGTTCTCGCCGTTGGCCTCGTTGTGCTTGCCGTTGTAGGAGACGAGGTCCTGCAGGGTGAACCCGTCGTGGCAGGTGACGAAGTTGATCGAGGCCGCGGGCCTGCGGCTGTCGTCCTGGTAGAGGTCGCTTGAGCCGGTCAGCCGGGAGGCGAACTCGGGCAGGGAGGCGGGTTCTCCGCGCCACAGGTCGCGGATCGTGTCGCGGTACATGCCGTTCCACTCGGTCCACCTGGCGGGGAAGTTGCCGACCTGGTAGCCGCCGGGGCCGACGTCCCACGGTTCGGCGATCAGCTTGACCTGCGACAGCACCGGGTCCTGCTGGACCAGGTCGAAGAAGGCGCTCAGCCGGTCGACCTCGTGCAGCTCCCTGGCCAGCGTGGCCGCCAGGTCGAACCTGAACCCGTCGACGTGCATCTCGATGACCCAGTAGCGGAGCGAGTCCATGATCATCTGGAGCACGTGCGGGGAGCGCATGAACAGGCTGTTCCCGGTCCCCGTCGTGTCCATGTAGTAGCGCCTGTCGTCCTCGACGAGGCGGTAGTAGCCGGGGTTGTCGATCCCCCGCATGCTCAGCGTCGGCCCCAGGTGGTTGCCCTCCGCGGTGTGGTTGTAGACCACGTCGAGGATCACCTCGATGTTCGCCTCGTGCAGCGCCTTGACCATGGCCTTGAACTCCAGCACCTGCCCGCCGCGCTGGCCGGTGCTCGAGTAGGCGTTGTGCGGGGCGAAGAACCCGATGCTGTTGTAGCCCCAGTAGTTCGTCAGACCGCGCTCCCGCAGGACGTGGTCGGTGACGAACTGGTGCACCGGCATCAGCTCGATCGCCGTGACCCCGAGCGCCGTCAGATGGTCGATGATCTCCGGGTGGCCGATGGCCGCGTAGGTGCCGCGGATCCGCTCGGGGATCTTCGGGTGGTTCACGGTCAGACCCTTGACGTGCGCCTCGTAGATGACCGTGTCGTGGTACGGCGTCGCGGGCGGCCGGTCGTGTCCCCACCCGAAGAACGGGTTGATCACGATGGACCGGGGGACGAACGGGGCCGAGTCGGCGTCGTTGCGGCTGTCCGGCTGCCCGAAGCGGTAGCCGTACACCGCCTCGTCCCATTTCACGTCTCCCTCGACCGCCTTGGCGTAGGGGTCGAGCAGGAGCTTGGCGGGGTTGCACCACACTCCCCGCGCGGGGGCGTGCGGGCCGTGCACGCGGTAGCCGTACCGCTGGCCCGGGCCGACACCGGGCAGGTAGCCGTGCCAGACGTATCCCTCGCACTCGGTGAAGGGAACCCTCGTCTCGTTGTTCTCCTCGTCGAACAGACACAGCTCGACCCGTTCGGCGGCCTCGGTGAAGAGCGCGAAGTTGGTCCCCGCGCCGTCGTAGGTGGCCCCGAGAGGATAGGGGTCACCAGGCCAAATCTCGATCATCGCACCGCCCTTCAGCGGTGGGAAAACATGCCCCGTGTTCTCCCTGTCATGCACCCGCGCCCACCTTTGTCACAGCGAACCTGCCCCCATGTGAAGACATTGCCCGCTCCAGCGGCTCAAAGCCAGCGTGACATGGGAGTGTTCCGTTCCCCACGGTGAGCGCCCGGCGATTCGCGCGTCCCCTCAGCGAGCCCGCCCGGCGGGCAGGGCGCCCAGCTCGCGCAGCGTGGGCTCGTACAGACTCAGCCCGGCGCGGTCGGCGAAGTCCCGCGCCGCCCGCAGATGGGCGTTGGCGTGTTCCGCGTCGCCGTCCAGCAGGGCGAGCCGTGCCAGGCACAGGTCCGTCACCGACCAGCCGAGCAACCTGCCCGCGTTGGGGGCGAGCATGCGGTACAGGACCCGCCCCGCCTCCGCCTCGCCGAGCGCGGCGCAGATCTCGCTGAGGGCGTCGGGAACGAACCGGTAGGGCAGGTCGGGGCCGACGGGCGCGAAACCGTCGCGGGCGAGCCCGGCGAAGACGGCGCGCGCCTCGTCCGCCCGTCCCAGGTCGATCAGGGCCAGGCAGCGCAGGATCTGCCAGGGCCGCTGCCCAGGACGCAGGCCGAGCATCTCGTCGGCCACCGCGAGCGCCTCGGCCGCCGCGCCCCGCGCCCGCAGCGCGAGGAACCGGAAGACTCCGCGCCGCAGCTCCGCGTCGTCCCTGCCCAGCGCTCCCTCGGGGTAGGCCGCGGCGGACTCGTCGGCCGCGGCGAGGGCCTCGTCGAAGCGCCCGCCCAGATAAGCGTGTACGGCGCGCTGCCAGGCGGCCAGGCTCACCATCGAGGGGAGCCTGAGCCGGTCCGCCGTCTCGGTGAGCCAGGCCAGCAGCTCGGGGGCCCGCTCCGTCCTGCCCTGGGCGGTCAGCTCGACGTAGGCGGTCTCGCGGCCGATCCACTCGATGGCCAGGTCGCCGGTGCGGCGGCCGATCTCGGCGATCTCGTCGATGACCGCCTGCCTGCGGTCGTGGTCGTGGTCGGTCCTGGACAGCAGTTCCTGGACGATCAACGCCCTGGACAGGGTCCGGTCGTCGCCGGTCCTGCGGGCGAGCCGTACGGCCTCCCGCGCCATCGCCGCGCTCTCCTCGACGGGCCTGGCCGTCGAGCCGGTCATCGCGGCGGCGGCCAGGAGCTGGGCCCGCCAGGGCGACCCCTCGGCCAGGCCCGAGGCCAGGACCCGGTCGATGCGCTCGGCGAGCCTGCCGATGCCGGTCATCTCCTCGTACATGGCCAGGGAGATCGGGTCGGAGAAGCCCAGCGCCGCCCTGGCCAGCCTGCTGTCGTCCCCGAGCCCTTCCGCGATCTCCGCCGCGCCCTCAAGGGAGGCGTGGGCCGCGATGCTCATCCCCGCGGCCGCCTGCGCCTCGGCCAGGTCGAGCAGGAGGTCACACCGGAGCGCGTCGTCGGACCTGGGGAGCCGGTCGACCATGGCGATCGCCTGTTCCAGGTTCTCGACCGCGTCCTCGTGGGCGAACTGGGCCGTGGCCTGGGCGGCGGCGCGTCGGGTGTAGCCGATGGCCTTGACCGTCATCCTGGCGGTGAGCAGGCTCTCCCGGTAGTGGTGGGCGATCTCGGTGAGGCGGGTCCCGCTGCGCGCCTCAAGCACCTCGGCGATCCTGGCGTGCAGCCGCCTGCGGCGCAGCGGAGGCAGCGCCTCGCGCAGCACGTCACGCACGATGTCGTGAACGAAGCGGCAGGCGAGCCCTTCGCCCTCGGCCAGCAGCCCCGCGCCGACCGCGGCGTCGACGATGTCGAGCACCCGCTCCTCGGGCAGCCCGGCCGCCTGGGTCAGGACGTCCGCCGCCACGTCCCCGCCGAGCAGCGCCGCGACGGTCAGCACCTCCTCGGTCTCCGGCGGCAGGCCCGCCATCCGGCCGCGCACGACGTCGGACAGCGCCCGCGGGGTCTCACCGAGCCGCAGGACCTCTCCCAGGAAGAACGGGTTGCCCGCGGTCAGCCTGCTCATCTCCTCGGCGCGCCCCGGGTCGGCGCCCGCCCTGCCGAGGTACTCGCGGATCTCCTCCTCGCCGAACCCCCGCAGCAGGAGCCTGCGCACGTCCGGCAGCCGCAGCAGGGCACCGAGCGCGTGTTCCAGTGCTCCGCCTGGCCGTACCTCGGTGTCACGGTAGGTCGCGACCACGGTCAGCCCGGGACAGAGGCGGGTCGAGGCGAGGAACTCCAGCAGCCTCAGCGACGAGGCGTCCGCCCACTGGAGGTCGTCAAGGACGAGCAGGACACGGCCGTGCTCGTTGAGCAGCCCGGCGAACGCCTCGTAGAGCTGGAACCGTCCGCCTCCCGCCAGCCGGGCCGGCCCCCCATCGAGCCTCCTGTCTCCACCGACCAGCTCCTGTACGGCCTGCGTCCACGGCCAGAAGGGCGGCGCGCCCGTGCCGTCCCAGCAGCGGCCCCACACCACCCTGTGCCCCCTGGCCCGCGCGGTCCCCGCGGCCTGCTCGGCGAGACTGGTCTTGCCGATGCCGGGCTCCCCGGCCAGCAGCACGACCCGGTGCTCCCCGCCGGCGACCGCCGCCTCCAGAACCCCCGTCTCCGCCTGCCTGCCGATCAGCCGGCTCTCACGTGTCACGACCGCCGTGAGACGGGGGGTCAGCGCCGGGTCCTGGGCGAGGATGCGCCGTTCCATCTCCCTGGAGCGGGGGTCGGGGTCGAGTCCCAGCTCCTCGATCAGGAGACCGCGTCCCTCCGCGAGCACGGCCAGCGCGTCGGCCTGCCGTCCCGCCTGGTACAGGGCGTGGGCGCCGAGCACACGCAGGCGCTCCCTGAACGGGTTGGCCGCGACCAGCTGCGCCAGCCCGCCCGTCAGCGCCGCGCCCAGGCCGAGCGCGAGGTCGCACTCCGCGACGTCCTCCTGCAGGGTCAGCCTCAGCTCGCCCATGTGGGCGATCTCCTCGGTGGCCCACGAGGCGCCCGCGAAGTCCGCGAGCGGCTCCCCGCGCCATTCCGCAAGCGCCAGTCGCAGCTCCGCGCCCGCCGCCTCGTGATCACCGGCCGCGCTCAGGCGCCTGCCCTCGGCCGCGTGCCCCCGCGCCCTGGACAGGTCGAACGCGGTCCGCGGGATGTCGAGGGCGTAACCGCCCGGCCTGCTGACCAGGACCGTGGGAGACACCGCCCGTCTCCTGCCGGGCTCGAAGACGCGGCGGAGCTTGGAGATGTAGGCCTGGAGGGTGTTGACCGCCCCGGGCGGCGGCTCGTCCTCCCAGAGGGCGTCCATCATCCTGACGGGGGCGACGGGACGGGGGACGGCGAGCATGCACAGCGCCAGCACCGCCCGCTGCTGGTAGGGCCCGACGTCCAGCGGCGCCCCGTCGTCGGCGATCACACTGACCGGCCCCAGCACACGAAAGTCCATCCGGCCACCTCGCTCACGACCTCGGCAGATACTAGCCGCTCATGGCCTTGGCCTGCGGCCCTCCCTCAGCCAGAGCCGGTCTATCCGTCCGGTGCCGTCACACAGCGAGCAACCTTTCCCCGTCCCCGTCCCCGTCCCGCTCCCTGTCCACGTCCCTGTCCACGTCTGCGTCCCGGCCTCGATCACGGTGCCGGTCCCAGGATCGGGATCGGCTTCGGCGACCGTGGCGGCGGGGCAGCCCGCCTCGGTGGAGGAGGCATGCCCGGCGATGCCCCGGCCCCGGCACAGGCCACACTCCAACAGGGCCGCGAACCTGGCGTCTCGGTAGCTCCGCCTCAGCAACTTGCCCCGGCCGATCTGCCACTCCTGGACCCAGGCGAACGAATCAGGCTCCCCGAAGATCCAACCGTCTAGCGCACGCGCGTAAATGATCAGTAAACTTGTAAGAGCGGTCCGACTGCCGATCCGGACCTCGACGTCGTGTTTCAAGGATCGTCACCCCCTTGAGGTTTCACCCCGGCAGGACCCCCGGCTCCCCTTTATCCAGCTTGCCCCATCGACGACTGCCATTGGCAATTACCACAGGAATGTACCCCCGGCGGTTACCTTCCGAGATTGCCATATGATGTTGCCGTTTGGCTGTTACCAACACCACCACCTGGGAAGACTTCCCGATAGCGACGCAGCGGCCGCCTGCGCCATCAACAGAAGAAGAGGTGAGCGCCGATGGCCGGAACCAACCCCACTCTGCGCCGCCGACAACTCGCCAGCCGCCTGCGGGAGCTACGCGAGCAGGCAGGCAGGAGCATCAGGGACGCCGCCGAGCAGCTCGAGTGCTCACCGGCGAAGATCAGCCGAATCGAGACGGCGCAGCGCGGCGCGCTGCCCAGGGACGTGCGCGACCTCTGCCTCTACTACGGCGTGACCGACCAGGCGCAGATCGACGCCCTGATGACGCTGGCACGCGAGGCCAAGCAACAGGTGTGGTGGCAGGAGACGGAGGACGTCGACTTCCGGCCGTTTCTCGGCCTGGAGATCGACGCCACCTCGATCTCCGAGTACGAAACGACGACCGTCCCCGGCCTCCTCCAGACCGAGGACTACGCCCGTGCCGTCATCAAGGGATTTCTCCCGCGGATGAACACCGACATTCTCGAGGAGCGGGTCGCCTACCGCCTGCGGCGCCAGGAACGCCTGCACGGCCCCCAGCCACCGAATTACTGGGTGCTCCTCGACGAATCCGTGCTGCACCGCCACGTGGGCGGGGCCGCTGTCATGAGAAAGCAGCTCGAGCAACTCGGAAGGGCCTCTGAGCTCCCCCACGTGACCATCCAGGTGATTCCTTTCACCGTCGGCGCACACATGGGGTTCGACAGTGCTTTCATTTTACTGGAGTTCTCCGATCCCACGATAGGGGACACGGTATATCTCGATACCCTGATGGGTAGCTTCTACCTGGAGAAGGCCAAAGAACTTGAGCGTTTCAGGGAGACGCTCAACCATCTTCGCGCGGTGGCGCTGAGCCCACAGGAGTCGGCGGTCCGCATCGCGAGGGCATATGACGGGTTCGCGCCCTGAGCGGCATGCCCCGTCACCAAGGAAACCAGTCCCGACAAATTCTCACGGAGAGACGATGACGTCTTCCAACCCTGCCGAGTTCTCCACTCTTGAGTGGCAGGTATCAAGCCGGTGCAACAACGGCTCCTGCGTCGAAATCGCCAGGCTTCCTGGCGGGGGCGTGGGCATGCGCGACAGCAAGGACAAGAGTGGACCGGTGCTGGAGTTCACAGTCGCCGAATTCCGGGATTTCGTGAACGGCATCAAGGACGGAAGTCTCGGCCTGTAACACTCACCCCTCAAAAAGGGGAGTGAGATAGCATCGAACGGCACCGAAGGCGGACCCCGGCGGTGCCGTTTTGTTTTGCCCGCGCGACCACCCCACCTGTGCCCTATTTTCGCCCATGCACCCCGTTTTCGCCCGTACTCTCCCACCCGTTTGGGGCGTGCAATACAGGGAATTGATTCCCGGCGCCACACAGGGCACTCGCCGCCCAGCGGTCACAACGAAAAACACCGGCCGAAGACGTGAAAATAGACTATAATTCCCGTGGCGCGACGCTCTTCCACGGAAGAGTCGTCAATCTTTCCGGGAGGAAACGCATGGACGGCGGCTCGCGGTTCCACGGAGCGATCTGGCGGTCGGGATGCAACAACGGAACCTGCGTCGAGGTCGCCTCACAACACGGCCGGGTCGGCGTGCGAGACGGCAAGGACGCCGGGGCGGGTCCCGTCCTGTCGTTCACCTTCGAGGAGTGGAGAGCGTTCATCACGGCCGCGAAGAACGGGGAGTTCGACGTCTGAGACGGCCTGACGTCCCGGCCGGACTTCGGGGTAGGCTCGGCGTCCTCACAAGTGAAGGACGCCAGGGATGAGTGGATTCAAGAAGTTCCTGATGAGGGGAAACCTCGTCGAGCTCGCTGTCGCCGTGGTGATCGGCGCGACCTTCAGCGGCCTGGTGCAGGCCCTGGTCAAAGACCTCATCACCCCGCTGATCGCGGCGATCACCGGGGGCAACGAGCCGGACTTCTCCGACTATGTGTTCACGATCAACGGCGCCAAGTTCATGTACGGCGACTTCGTCAACCAGCTGCTGAGCTTCCTGATCATCGCCTCCGTCATCTACTGGCTGGTCGTGCTGCCGATGAGCAGGCTCATCTCCTTCTTCGACAAGGACAAGGAGGCCACGGAGAAGAAGTGCCCCGAGTGCCTCAGCGACATCCCCGTCGCGGCCAGCCGCTGCGCGTTCTGCACTGCCGTGCAGAGCCAGGCCGGCGTCGCGGAGATGCCTCCCGTCTGAAAACCCCTCCCGCCCGAGGGCACGGGCGGTCGGCCCCGTTCTCTGCCCCGGCCGGTCGCGCGTGTTCCGTGAGCGGTGGGACCTGCGCGCCGGCGGCGGGCGGGCCCCGGGGAAGGCGTTCGGCCGGCCCGGTGGGTCATCTGCGAGACGATGGGACCATGAGCTTCGAACTGGCCGTCTGGCACGAGCCCGAGCCGATCACCAGGGAACGCGCGGCGGACGTCTTCCTGGCGCTCCGCGGTGGGGAGCCCGGGGCCGCGGAACCCAGCGCCGGGGTGACGGAGTTCGCCGCGTCGCTGCCCGAGGCCGAGCAGTGCTCCCCCGCCCACGCGGTGGTCACCGTCGCCCTGGAACGTTCTGACGAGGTGGCGGGCGAGGCCTTCGCGCTGGCCCGCCGGTACGGGCTGGTCTGTTACGACCCCCAGCGGCACCTGGTGCACAACCTGGCGCCCCTGGGGGCCTATCCCGGCATGCAGCTGCGCACCGGTGACGGCATGATCGTCATCGACCCCGACCTCCAGCTCGTCAGGGATGCGGTGGCCACCATGTCGCCGCAGAACCCGTTCACGGCACTGGTCGTCTTCGGCGAGCACTTCGTCCAGACCTCACCGGAGATCTCGGGATACGAGCTGGAGTACAAGGACAGCCTGCGGGACGTGATGGTCCGCGCTCACGTCCCCGACCTCGAGGCGGTCCAGGACGCCTTCGGCGAGTACGCGACGGGCCACCGGACCTTCCTGGAACACCACAACTGGCGCCGGGTGTAAGCACCGGTACGGCGAGCGACGGCGCGGCCGGAACAGACAGTGGAGCGGGGCCGTGGCGTTCCGCCGGAAGACGGCGCCGAGCGGCCCGAACGCCTCGGAGTGAATAGGGTTTGGACATGAGTGGCGAGCCGGACGAGCAGGTCACGGATGCGATCGACGTGATCCTTGAACAGTGGCGGCGGGAGCGTCCCGACCTGGATCTGTCGGCCATGGAGGTCTTCGCGCGGCTCGCCCGGGTGACACGGATCTCCGAGTCGGCCGTTGAGCGGGTGTTCGCCCGGCACGGCCTTCGGCAGGGCGAGTTCGACGTGCTGGCCGCGCTTCGGCGCTCGGGCCCGCCGTACACGCTGATCCCGTCGGAGCTGTCGGCGGTGCTGATGATGTCACGGGCGGCCATGACGAACCGGATCGACCGTCTGGAGAAGGCCGGGCTGGTCGAGCGCAGCCTCGACCCCGCCGACCGCCGGAGCTTCCGCGTCGCCCTGACCGAGGAGGGCCGCCGGGTCATCGACGCCACGCTTGTCGAGCACGCGGCCAACCTGAACCGGCTCGCGTCACGTCTGGCGCCCCAGGACGCGACCACCCTCAACCGGATCCTGCGCGCCATGCTGAGCGCCGACGCCTGAGGGCGTCGCCCCCTCGCCCTCAGGCGCCGTCTTCACCGGTGAGGTCGCCCGCCGAACGGTCAGCGCGGGCGGGCCTGCCGTACTCCCCGGCGCCAGACCTCGGCGATGGAGCGGGTAGCGGTGACGTCGACGGTGGGGTCGCCGTCCACCAACAGGAGGTCGGCGCGCAACCCTGGCGCGACCCGGCCCCTGTCGGCCAGGCCGAAGCCACGGGCCGCGGCACCGGTCGCCGAGGCCAGGGCCTGTTCGGCGCTCAGTCCGGCCCGTGTGAGCAGCAGCAACTCGCGGTGCATGCTGGCCCCGTGCAGCGGCGCCCATACGTTCGCGTCCGTTCCGGCCAGCAGCATCGCCCCCGCCCGGTGCAGTGCCCCCGCCGCATGCAGCGCGTTGGACACGCCCTCGGGATGCACGGGGACGGCGCCGGGGTCGCGGTCCCCGGCGGCCTTGGCGTGCTCGGGCGGCAACGGCCCGACGCGCTCGTCACGCACCGGCTCCGCGCCGCCGGTGCC
This sequence comes from Streptosporangium sp. NPDC051023, assembly GCF_040689595.1. Lineage (NCBI taxonomy): Bacteria > Bacillati > Actinomycetota > Actinomycetes > Streptosporangiales > Streptosporangiaceae > Streptosporangium > Streptosporangium sp. NPDC051023. Next base: position 23,228 of record NZ_JBFBCE010000006.1, read on the forward strand.
GCCGGTGACCGCCTCGAAGTAGGTGAGCGTGCTGACCACGAACACGTTCTGGGAGACGATCCGGGCGGCGAGCTCCTCGGCGGCCGAGTCGCCGGGACCCGCGTCGGCGACGACGTGGGCCAGGCCGTCGACGCCCGCGTCCAGGGCGACGTAGGTGTCGCGAGCGGTGACCGCGTGCGCGATGGCCCGCAGCCCCGCCGCGTGCCCCGCCTCGACGAGCGCGGCCACGGTCGCGGGCGCGAGCACCGGCAGCCGCGTCCCGGCCACCTCACCGCTGTCGATCACGATCTTGAGATAGTCGACGCCCTCGGCAAGTCGGGCCTCGACGAACGCCTCCGCCAGAGCGGGGCCCGCCACCGTGTCGAACGGCCCGACCGCGTCGCCCAGGTGCGCCATCGTCGCCGTGTTCATGAGCTGGCTCGGGTGACCGCCGGGCGCGGTGGCCAGGATGCCCGAGCTCCGCACGTCGGCGACGTCGTCACGCTCGGCGGCCAGGCGACGCTGGCGGGCCAGGTTCGACGGCAGGCAGAACATGTCCAGCTCGGTGGTCACCCCGAACTTCAGCGCCTGGGCGAGATCGCCGTCGAAGATGTGGGTGTGGGCGTCGATCAGCCCAGGCAACAGGGTCTTGCCGGAACCATCGAGCTCCACGTCGACGCGCCCACCGTCGTATTCCGCGATCAGGTCGCCGTCGATCAGGACATCGGCGACGGGGACGGTGCGCTCACCGTCGAAGACGCGGACGCCACGAATCAAGGTACGCATGCCTGCTCTCCCTCACTCATCTCGTTCGATGCAAGATAGTACGAAGTAGAACTATCTGACGTCAAATGAGATGAGAGGACACCTCTCCCGGCTGGGCCGGGACACGCGACCGCGTCCGGCCCGCTCCGCCGGGCACATGTCACCATCGCTCGCCATGACCGCCGCCCGCCGTGCGGGCGCCGAGGAGGGCCGGGGCATGGCGAGGACATGCGGTCAGTGCGTGGTCAGCGCGTGGTCACCACGCTGACGGCGGCGACCTCGTCGGCGCTGGTCAACGCGCTAACAGTCGCAGCTGCAGTCACAGCAGTCACAACTACAACAGTCACAGTCGCAGCAGTTGCCGCAGTCGCCGCACTGCCCGCAGGCGTCACAACCACTGGCGTCGCACCGTTCGCCGCACGACTTGTAACGGTCCTCGTCCCACGGGGGCCGGTACAGGCCGCAGGTGCAGCAGGCCATCGCGGCGCACATCACCGACAGCAGACCGCCGGGGTCCGGCTTGAGCCGCGGATCTCGGTGCGGCGCCTTCGGGTGCTCGCGTCCCCTCTTCTTACTGCTCTCTGCGCCGGTTCGGGTCCCGCCCGCTGCCTCGGCCATGTCGAAGGCACGGGTGACGGAACGGCCGATCTCCTTGATCAGCAGCGCCCTGACCAGGGTCCGCCGCTCCAGGTCGAGCTCGGCAACCGCCAGTCGCAGGCCGAGCAGCGCGTCGTCGCAGTGACGCCTGGCGGCGGCCAGGTCGGTACCGGAGGCGACCAATGGGTTGTAGGCCCCGGCGGCGCGGTCTCCGGCCAGGTCCTCGACCGCGTCCAGCAGGTGGGCGAGACGGCCGAAGTGGCGTCCCGCCTCCTCAAGCGACTCACGGTTGTGCGGCTTGTCCGCGAGCAGGGCGGTGTGCCCGAAGGCGGCGGCGACCGCGGCCTCCGTCGGGCCGGTGAGCTCCAGCAGGCGCAGCCCGGGCACGCCCTCCAGCCTGGTCTGTTCCTCGACCGCCCTGACCAGGATCTCCGGGTCGAACCCGACCGCGACGGCCGTACCGGAACCCGCGGTCGACCAGCGGGCGGCGACCCGCTCCGCGACGGCCGCGACCGGCCTGCGCGCATAGACGCCGTCCCCGTCCGCGACATGGTCCCTGATCTTGCCCGCGGCCAGGATCAGCGAGACCGCTGCCGCCAGCCGTACTCCCTCCGCCTCGACGACGTCCGCGCCCTTGAACCCGCGCAGAGCGCACGCCGCCGCCCTGCGGTGCGGGGAGGACTCCGCCGCCTGCGCCTCGGTGAGCACCGAGACGAGCAGGCCGTCATAGTTGGTGACCAGCCGGGAGGCGTGGCCGTGCTCATCACGGAGCGCCAGGCAGAGCCCGCACAGGTGCGCCATCCACTCCTTGAACAAGCCACCGCACATCCCATGGCGACATGGACGGACAATCCCAAACATCTGTTCCCTTTTGTTGTACGTGTCGTACGGCCGGCGCGACGACCACACGCCTTCACCGCTTTCGTGGTCGTCCAGGGCACCGGACGGCGAGGTCACCCACCGCTCTGACGCCCGCCGCGCTCCCACGGATGGCACGGCTCCGGGAGTGCCGCGAGAGCGGGCGGTCACTCGCCGGGAAAGCGGACCCCGATCTGCCCTCGCACCTCGTCCATGACGCGCATCACCTCAAGCGTTGCGCGCCAGGGCACGAGCGGGCTTTCCAGCAGGCCCTCGCGCAGACAGCGCATCACTTCCGCGGCCTCGTGCACCATGCCCGTCCCCTCGTAAGGGACGTGAAAGGTCTCCGGATCCGTACCCGTGCGGTACAGGGTGAAGGTGTCCGGCCTGAAGAACAGGTGAGGTATCTCGATCCGGCCGAGCCTGCCCGAGATCGAGGCGGTGACCGGGCCGTCGGTGGTGATGCCGCAGGAGAGCAGGGCGACCGCGCCACCGGGATGGCCGAGCAGGACGCCGGTGTTCTCGTCCACGCCCTCCGGGGTCAGCCTGGCCCACGCCTGGACCCGCTCCGGGGCGCCGAGTACGAGGTTGGCGAGCGAGATCGGGTAGACGCCCAGGTCGAGCAGGGCGCCACCACCCTGTGCCGGGTCACGGAGCCGATGGTCCTCACCGACGGCGACGGAGATCCCGAAGTCGGCGTGCACGCTCTCGACCTGGCCGATCACGCCTTCCCCGAGCAGCTCGACGATCCTGCGGACAGCGGGGTTGCACCGCATCCACATGGCCTCCATGAGGAACAGCCCGCGCTCGGCCGCGAGATCGACCAGCTCGACGGCCTCGGCCGCGTTCACCGTGAACGCCTTCTCGCACAGTACGGCCTTGCCCGCTTTCAGGCAGGTGAGCACCGCCTCCCGGTGGGCGTTCTGGGTGTTGGCGACGTAGACGACGTCCACGTTCTCGTCGGCGGCCAGTTCGGCCCACGACCCGTGGGCACGGGGGATGCCGTGCCGCCCGGCGAACGCGCTCGCCGCCTCCCATGTCCTGGACCCGACCGCGACCACCTCGGCGTCCGGCAGGAGCTTCAGATCCTCGGTGAAGGTCGCGGCGATCCCACCGGTGGCCAGAATGCCCCACTTGATTACGCTCATGGGGACACATCTCATCACGTGTGTCTCATGAGGCGCGGTACGTACCGGGATTCGGGGACCACCGGCACGGACCCGCGGACGGCATCCCTCACGTTCGCTCGGCACGCCCCCGCGGCCTCGCACCGGCGGCGCGTGGCGGCATGGGCCCCCGGACGGCCCGACAGGCCCTGGGCGGCTCTCAAACGGCCCCTGGCAAACCTTCTCTTTGGGCCTGAGATTTTGCCTGGGTGGCGACCCAGTGACCCATGCGGTGCTTTAGGGGCCCGCGCGGCGACTCAGCCGCGGGTGTCGGCGAGCAGCGCCTTGAGCGCCAGCCCCGGGTGGTCGCGCAGCACGCCGCGCATCCGCCACTCGTCGGTGAACAGCGCCAGCAGTTCCCCGTCGATGGCCCGGGTGAAGACCTCCACGCCCCGCTGGCGGGCCAGGACGGGCGCGGACTCGGCGTCGGTGATCCTGGCGAGGCTGTAGTCGAGCCTGTCCATGGCGATCTCGGTGTTGAACTCTCCGGCGAGGCGGTGCTTGACCACGTCGAACTGCATCGGGCCGACCGCGGCGAGCACCGGGGACTGGTCACCTCTGACGTCGGAGCGCAAGACCTGGACGACGCCCTCCGCCTCCATCTGGTCGATGCCCTTGCGGAACTGCTTGGCCCTGCTGGAGTCACGGCAGCGGGCGGTCCAGAAGTGCTCGGGGGCGAAGCTCGGGATCTTGGGGAACTCGACCGCGGAGCCGTCGTAGAGGGTGTCGCCGGGCCGCAGTGCGGTGGCGTTCACCAGGCCGATCACGTCGCCGGGGAAGGCCTCGTCGATCGTGGCGCGTTCCTGGCCGAAGACCGACTGGGCGTACTTGGTCGCGAAGGGACGGCCCGTCGCCGCGTGGGTCAGCACCATGCCGCGCTCGAACCTGCCGGAGCAGACCCGGACGAACGCGATCCGGTCGCGGTGCGAGGGGTCCATGTTGGCCTGCACCTTGAAGACCAGGCCGGAGAACGGCTTGTCGAGCGGACGCGGGTCGTCCTTGACGTCGGGGCGGGGCGCGGGAGCCGGGGCGATGTCGACCATGGCGTCGAGCAGGCGGCCGACACCGAAGTTGTTCAGCGCGGCGCCGAACAGCACCGGAGTCGACTCGTGCGCCTCGAACGCCTTCTGGTCGTGGTCGGAGCCGATCGCGGAGAGCAGGTCGACCTCGTCCTTGGCCCGCTCCCAGTCCTCGCCCAGCTCGGCGACGGCCTGCTCGGGGGTGAGATCGGTCTCGATGGCCTTGGTGGCCCCACCGGGGGTGCGGGTGTAGCGGACGGCCTGGTCGACGACACGGTCGATCACCCCGTGGAAGAAACCCCCGGTTCCGATCGGCCAGGTGATCGGGGTCGGCCTCAGTCCGGTCTTCTCCTGGATCTCGTCCAGCAGCTCCAGGGCCTCCCGTCCCGGGCGGTCCCACTTGTTGACGAACGTGATGACCGGGATGCGGCGATGGCGGCAGACCTCGAACAGCTTCAGGGTCTGCGGCTCCATGCCCTTGGCCGCGTCGAGGAGCATGACGGCGCAGTCAACGGCGGCCAGCACCCGGTAGGTGTCCTCGGAGAAGTCGGCGTGACCGGGGGTGTCGACCAGGTTGAACATGTGGTCGCGGTACTCGAACCTGAGCGCCGCCGAGGTGATGGAGATGCCCCTGGCCTTCTCCATGTCCATCCAGTCGGACGTGACGCCGCGCCGTCCCGCCTTGCCGTGCACGGCGCCCGCCTCACTGATCGCGGAGGCGTGCAGCGCGAGGGCCTCCGTCATCGTGGACTTACCGGCGTCGGGGTGGCTGATCACCGCGAACGTGCGGCGCCGCGCCGCCTCCTGAGTGACCGCGGTCATTTCCTGGTCTCCTAGCCGTCCGAGGGGGTGGGGGCTCCCGGCACAGTGCGGGGCGCCGAAACAGCTTACGCGCCACCGGGACCATCAACGGATGTGGCAACACTTCCCCAGGCCGCTTGCGTCACCATGGTGTTAAGTGGATTGTGGAACATCTCGGTTCGCCCGTGCCCATCCCGACTGCCCGAAAGCGACTCGCTCGTGCAACTCGACCTTCCAGTGGTGTGCAGATGATCACGCTCCGCTACGCAGCAGGTTCCGACGTCGGCCGGGTCCGCCAGGGCAACGAGGACGCGGCGTACGCCGGCCCCCGGCTGCTCGCCGTCGCCGACGGCATGGGCGGCCATGTGGGCGGGGAGGTCGCCAGCTCGGCGGCGATCGCCGCGGTCGCGTATCTGGACCACGAGTGCCCCGGCGAGCTGGTCGCCGCCGCCGAGGCCGGAATCCGCAAAGCCAATCAGCGCCTGCGCGAGCTGGTCGAGCAGGATCCCTCCCTGACCGGGATGGGCACCACGCTGACCTTGATGCTGTGGGACGGACCGCGCGTCGCCCTCGCCCACATCGGCGACTCCCGCGCCTACCTGCTCCGCGACGGCGACCTGTACCAGATCACCTACGATCACACCCTGGTGCAGACACTGATGGACGACGGCCGGATCACCGCGGAGGAGGCCGCAAGGCACCCGCACCGGTCGATCCTCCTGCAGGTCCTCGACGGCGGCGACAACGCCGATCCCGACCTCTCGCTGCGGGACGCCGAGGTCGGCGACCGCTACCTGCTCTGCTCGGACGGCCTTTCCGGGGTCGTCGAGGCCGAGCAACTGCGTCACGTGCTGGCCGAGGTCGACGACCTCGGTGAGGTGACGCGGCAGCTCATCGAGCGGGCCTGTGAGGCGGGCGGCCCCGACAACATCACGTGCGTGGTCGCCGAGGTCGTCGACGGTCCCGGCACGGAGACCCCGGTGGTCGTCGGCTCCGCCAGCCCCTCCTAAAAGACGGGCGCCCCTGCGGGGGCGCGGCGGCGGCGCGGAGAAGGGGCCCGCGAACCCTGGTCACGATCGGGCGAGCGACACGGCCGGGGCCGGTGGCGATGGGGAAGGGGGCCCGCGGGTCCTGGTCGCGGCGGGAGGCAGACGCTATCGTCGATGCCCAGCGCTCCTCAACGATCGTCACCCCGGAGGGATGTCCGTCGTGTACAAGGAATTCGCCATCGAGGCAATCGTGTGGCTCATCCCCGTCGTGATCCTCGTCGGGCTGGCCTACATGATCACGCGGCCCGCCTGACCCTCTCCCCACGAAGCCGGGGCACGGAACGCGAGATCCCGCCCCGGCCTCGCCGTACCGTCATGCCCGAGAGCTCCTGACACACCGAGTCCAGGCGGCGCAGAACGGTGTCCGGACGCACGAGGAGCCGCAGCCAATGCGGGACCTCTCGCGGTAACGGCGTCAAAAGCGCGACCGGGAAAGCACGATCCTCGGGAGCGAACCTCGCTTTGGTGCCCGCGCCGAACCGTCGTTCAATAACGGTGATATCGGCAGGCGCGATTCTCACCCGGTTCTTCATCAGGCTCCCGGCCTGTCGCGTGATCCGGACGCAGGCCGGATGCGCCGTGACACCCAGCGGTGCACGCGTCGCCTCTCGATTTCCATGACGAACAGCACGTGCAGGCGTTCGAGAAACGCGGTGTCCACGTGCGGGAAGTCGCATGCCAGGATTCCGGAGTCCCGGGCAGGAGTTCTTGGCGGCCGCCCTGATGACCAGCCCTCGGACCTCCACGAGAGGCGACCGGCCTGGCGTGTTCGAACAGGTCCATCAGGAGCCTGTTACTCGTCGGCGAAATTCCAGACAGAACCGAAACCGGTAAATCGGCCATCCGAAAACAAAGCTTGCCTCAACGTGTTGATCTAAAGTGATCCTATATGGAATTTTGTAGCCGTACATACCACTTTTCCCAGAAAGGTATGAAATGGCACAACTTTCAACCGTCCGCGCCGTGGACAATTCCTTCGTCTCCGTCAACCTCGACGGAGTGACGGAGGACGAGTTACACAACTGGACCGGCAACCTCCGGTACACCCCTCGCTACGGCGGGCGCGGCACCACCGCCGACGCCTGGGGGTTCAACGTGGCACCCCGCGACGCGCTGGGAGCAGGCGTGTCCGGCCTGCGCGCCACCGAACGGCAGCGTTTCGCCTACAGCGGCGGCGAGATCATCGTCTACGACTGCGCGGACATGCCCGAGTCCCGGTGGGCCGCCTGGGTGGGTCCGTGGAACATGGCGCACTGCATGTTCCACACGCCGAACTGGGAGCCCAACGACATCGTCCAGCACTTCTCCAGGGTCCAGTTCACCGACACCCCGGAAGGGCTGACCTCCAGCGGCGGCCGGCGTTTCAACCTGCGGAGAGCCTCCTACTTCCTGCCCGTCCCCGGCGTCGGCACGCTGGCCGTCCAGCCCAAACACCTGAACAGCACTCAGGTGCCCGGCTGGCGCGGGTTTTCCACCGGGGCGGGCGAAGTGTGGCGGATGAGCAGCAAGGAGGGGCTGCCGTACGAGTGGCTCATGCTGGTCACCCAGACCGCGGTGGTCAAGATCGACCCGTGGGACGTGCCCAGGCGGGGGGTGACGGAGGTCGCCGAACCCCGGCCGGGCGCCGAGGCGCTGTCGGCCGCCGCCGACTTCCTGACCGGCCGGGTGCTGAACGTCACCTGGGGAGCCTGACGGTGGAACCCATCACCGCCGCGGTGATCGTCCTGTTCGTCCTCGTGGCGCTGCTCCTGGCGGCCGGGGCCGGGCTCTACCGCCGGGTGAAGGAGCTGGAGCTGGCCACATTCAACGGCGTCGGCCTGCGGGTGAGTCAGGAACTCAGCGACCTGGGCCGTCCGGGTCAGACGACGATCGTCGCGAAGGTCAACCGGCAGTGCCCGATCTGTGCGGAGGTCATCGCCGCCATCGCCAGACTGGCCGACGACCTGCCCGCGGACGTGGCCTTCATGGTGGTCTCCGACGATCCCGGCTTCGCCTACAAGCTCCCGCCGAGCGTGCGCGTCAGCACCGATCCCCAGGTCTGGCGCTCGATCACCGTCCCCTACGCCCCGGCCATGCTGGTGGTCAACGAGCAGGGCGTCATCGAATACACCACTCCCGCAGGCTCGGGAGAGGTCGTGGCCGACCTCGTCGAACGCGCCGCCGCCAGAAAGGAAGTTTCGCTGTGAGTGACATTCTCAGCCGCATCCCCAGCGGGCATGAGAGGCCCGACAACGCCGAACCCACCCGGATGGCCTCCGAGCAGGACGGCCGGTGGAGCCGCCGCCGACTGCTGGGCACCGCCACCGGTGTGGCCACGGCCGCCGGACTCGGCGCCCTGGACCTGCTGCCCTGGTCCAAGACGAAGTCGGCCGCCGCCCTGAAACAGTGGGGGATGGGCGACTGCCGTGACTACTTCGACTTCAGCACGATCTGCGTGCCCAACGACGCCCTCTACAGCAGCAACAACTGCAACGGCAGCTGGCACAAGAACGACAGCAGCCACTGGAGAGGCTGCAACCGCTACAAGTACTGGCCAGAACCCGAATCCTGCGACGGCAGGAACGCCTGGCGTTGGACCGGCCGAGTCGCCAGGCGCAAGTGCTCGGACGGTGAGTACATGTACTACGACTGCGGGGGCAGCAACCAGAACATCACCCTCTTCTCGATCTGCCGGACCGCGATCTAATTGATGACCGCATCGACCCGGCTGCTTGTCCCCGGGCTGACGGCCATCGTGGTGGCCGAGATCGCGGCCCTGTGGTACGGCCCAGGCGGCTTCATCTGGCTGACCGCGGCTCTGGTCGCGGGGTTCTCCCTGTCCGGCTCGGTTTGAAGCCTCAACAGCGCCTGGGTGCTGTCCTCGTCGGTCCGACGGGGTTCTGATGCGGCCGGTTTCATCGTCGGCCTGTTTCTCGGGGCGTTCCCGACGGCGTTCGCCTTCGTGGTCGTCGGCTCACTGCTCCGTGCACCGCTGCCCGTGCTCGTCTGCCAGATCCTGGCCGGGCTGGCCGCGGTGGTGTTCCTCCTGCGGGAGTTCGATCTCCTGAAGTTCCCGCTCCTGCAGAACGCCCGTCTGGTCCCGCAGTTCGTGGCCCTGACGCCCTTCTGGGGTTCTGTGCAGTTCGGTGCTGAGATGGGCACGGGTATGCGTACCTACTCGCCCACCGGCCTGCCGCACATCATGGCGCTCTGTCTGGTTTTCCTCGGCTCGTGGTCCGACGCGCTCCTGACGGGTGCCGGATTCGCGCTGGGCCGCGCGCTGATGCTGCTCACCTTTCTGCTCGCCCGGGACAAACAGAGCGCGGACAAGGCCTTCGACTTCACCCTTCCGAAGCTGACGCCCCTGTTCGTACTGGCCTGTGTCCCCCTCCTGTTCGTGCTGGTGGTTCTGCGTTGATCCCGCTCCTTGTCCGGTACGGCCTGGCCGTCCTGCTGGCCGTCGCCGTACTGGGCAAGGCACGGCGGTTCACCGCGTTCCGCCGAAGTCTGGCCATGCCCGTGGCGGGCGCCCTCGCGATCCTCATCGTCGAGGCGCTCGCCGCGGTGCTGGCACTCTCGCCCGCACCACACTTTCTCGTCGGCCTCGTCGCCACCGGCCTCGGCACCGCCTTCACCGCCGTGCAGACCTACCAGCTGGCCGTTGGCGAGCGGTCCGTCTGCCTGTGCTTCGGCAAGGCCGAACGCGTGTCGTGGCGCACCTGGGCCCGCGCCGCCCTTGTCCTCGCGGCGGGACTCGTTCTGCTTCTCACTCAACCTTTGACGGTCTTCGATGGGTTGTAGCGGTCGTGAAAGGCTTCCAGGAGTTCGTGACGGCTCGCGGCCACGTTCTGTCGCGGACCGCCTTCCTGCTCACCGGTGACCACCACGCCGCCGCCGACCTCCTCCAGGAGACGCTGGTGAAGGCGGCTGCCCGCTGGCGCAGGATCGAGGCGGGAGGCAACCCGGAGGCCTACCTCCGCACGATGATGCTCAACCAGCTCAGAAGCTGGCGCCGGCCACGCAGGCTGGTGTTCTGGTCCACCGCCGAGGTACCGGAGCGGGCCGCACCCGACTCCTCGGGCCACAGTGACAGCCGGGTCGCGCTGGCACGGGCCCTGTCGCGACTCGGCCCCAGGCAGCGTGCGGTGCTGTACCTGCGTTTCTACGAGGACCTGCCGGAGGCGGAGATCGCCAGGCAGCTGCAGTGCTCGGTGGGCACGGTGAAGCGCCACACCCACGACGCGCTCAAGCGGCTGCGGGAACTCGCGCCCGAACTGCTGGAGGCCGGACATGAGTAAGGATTCGCTGCGGGCCGCCTACCGCGCGCTGGAGGAAGAGGCGGGCGACTACGCCGACGCGGGCCGGGCGCTGACCACGCTCCGGCGGCGCCGAAGCGCGGCCGCCGCGGGTACGGCTCTGGCCGTGCTGGCCGTGCTGGTCATGGTGAGCGGGCTCTGGCCGACCCGGCAGGAGTCGTCCGTGATCGCCGGCCCGGTGCACGCCGTCGGGCGGAGCATCCACACGGCGTGCATGCACGGCTGCCCGACATTTCTGACTTATACGGATGGGCGGCAGGTCTCGCTGGGAGAGCAGACTCCGGTGCCGCCCGGCAATCTCACCCTCTCCCCCGACGGTCGCTGGCTCGGCATCCCCGTCGGCGATGGTTTCGAGGTGCGGGACCTGACCGGCGACACCGTGTATCGGACACCGTCCGCCGCCTCCGGCGAGGTGATCGGGCCCTGGGCCTGGTCGGCGGACTCACGGACGCTGCTGCTCGCCAGCCACGCCAGCGGCGATGTCAGCGCCTACTACCTGCTGGACCTGACCAACGGCCGGATCTCCCGGCCCGAGGTGCCGAAGGGCTTCGAGCCCGTGGGGTTGAGCGCCCGTGGGCCGGTGCTGTTCGAGGAGAGCCAGTACGGCAAGCGCGCCACTCGCGTGCGCCTGGTGGTGGCGGGCCGTGAGACCGTGCTGGACGGCCGGGATGTCGAGCTGATCAACCAGGATGGCGGCCCGGCTCTGGAGGTGCGAGGGGACCGGATCTATGCGCGCGTGGTCGGCAAGGTGATCGAGTTCGACCTGGATGGCGTCGAGGTCTCCCGTTACGAGTTTTCCGGCAGGGCTCTGGGGCCAGGCCCATCCGGTTACCTCGTCTTCACCGACGGCAAGGTGGCCACGGCGAGCGGGGCCGTTCTCTACGAACTACCGAAGGAGTCGCTGATCTCGGTTCCCGGCCGGGCACGCCACTGAGGGGCATGGACCGCCTCCGCGACCGCCCGTGGGGGCGTTCCTGGCCCTGCGACTAATCTGTTGGTGCCGATCGGCCTCACGGTCGCGGGGACGGCCCGCCGGCGACGGAGATCACACCGATGACCCTCGCGCCCATGGGGCGGTCCCGTCACCGGGTGAGGCACACGTATCAACCAGCGGCCGGCGGCCCCAGGCGGCCACCGGACCGAGCGAGTACAGGGGACAGGGAACAAGTGAAGCTTCTCCACTCAGGGAAGGTCCGCGACGTGTACGAGGACCGGGGGGACATCGTCCTGGTGGCCTCCGACCGGGTCTCGGTCTACGACGTGATCCTGCCCACCCCCATCCCCGACAAGGGGAAGATCCTCACCCAGCTCTCGCTGTGGTGGTTCGAACAGCTCGCGGACGTCGTGCCCAACCACGTCATCTCCGCCACCGACGTGCCCGCCGAGTTCCAGGGCCGTGCCGTACGGTGCAGGAAGCTGGACATGGTGCAGGTCGAGTGCATCGCCAGGGGCTACCTCACGGGATCGGGGCTGAAGGAGTACCAGTCGACCGGCGCCGTCTCCGGGGTCGAGCTGCCCGAGGGCCTCGTCGAGGGCTCCAGGCTCCCCGAGCCGATCTTCACTCCCACGACCAAGGCTCCGCTCGGCCAGCACGACGAGTTCATCACCTTCGACGACGTGGTCGCCAGGGAGGGCGCGGAGACCGCCGCGGAGCTGCGCCGGATCACCCTTGAGATCTACCGGCGCGGCGCCGAGCTGGCGCGCGAGCGCGGCGTCATCATCGCCGACACGAAGATCGAGCTGGGCCGTGCGTCCGACGGCACGCTGGTGCTCGGCGACGAGGTGCTCACCTCCGACTCCTCGCGCTTCTGGCCCGCCGACGAGTGGGAGCCGGGGCGCCCGCAGTTCTCCTTCGACAAGCAGTTCGTCCGCGACTGGGCCACCGGGAGCGGATGGGACAAGCAGGAGCCCGCCCCCGAGATTCCCGCGGAGGTCGTGGAGGTCACCAGGGCGCGCTACATCGAGGCGTACGAGCGCATCACCGGCAGGACCTGGTAGGTCCCGCGGTGGGGTGCCGGGAGACCGGCGCCCCACGGCCGTGCCCCCCGGCGACCGCGTAGGCGACCGCGCACGCGGCGCGGGCCCGCTTGCGCCACGCACACGGCTCGGGCCCGCTTGCGCCACGCACACGGCTCGGGCCCGCTTGCGCCGCGCACGCGGCGCGGCGGCCCGGCGAGGCGTCAGGACGCCGGGGCCGTCACGCGATCAGGGCGTCAGCTTCCGCTCGGCCGCCGCGCCCACGACGAACCGGTTGGCGGAGACGGGGTGGTCTCCGAAGTCGGCCACGATGCAGGTGATGTTGTCGGGGCCGCCGCCGCGGTTCGCCAGGTCGATGAGCCACCTGGCCGCCTCGTCGGGGTCGTCCATGTCGGTCAGCGTGTTGAACAGGGTCTCCGGGCCGACGACGCCGGTCAGGCCGTCCGAGCACAACAGGTAGCGGTCCCCGGGCTGGGCCTCGCGCAACGAGAGATCCAGCTCGCCGTCTCCGGTGCCCTCAAGAACCCGCAGCACCATGGAGCGGCGCGGATGCTCCATTGCCTGCTCCGGGGTGATCCGCCCGTCGTCGACCAGCGACTGGACCAGCGTGTGGTCGTGGGTGATCTGGTAGAGGGCGCCGTCGCGCAGCATGTAGGCGCGGGAGTCTCCGACGTGGGCGAGGGCGAAGGAGGCGCCGTCCCAGAGCATGGCGGTCAGGGTCGTGCCCATGCCGCGCAGTGTGGGATCCTGTTCGCTCATCTCCCGCAGCGTGTGGTTGACGTCCCTCGCGGTGCTCTTGATGGTGGCCACCAGATCGACGCCGGTCTGCGGGAGGCTCTCGTCCAGCGCCGCCATGGCCGTTACGGCGAGAGAGCTGGCGACCTCCCCGCCCGCATGCCCGCCCATGCCGTCGGCTATGGCGAGCAGGCGTGCGCTCGCGTAGCCCGAGTCCTCGTTCGCCTCACGGCGGACGCCGACATCCGAGCGGGCGGCGTAGCGCAGTGCCGGTGCTTCGTTCAGTGCCATGAAGGCAGTAAAGCATTGGTTGAAGCACTTCACAAGCAAAGCTGTTGTAGACCGTTGCGGCACAGTCAACTACTCTGGCCCAGTATGGAGGAGAGCCAGGACATCACGGTGAACGCGGGCGACATCGCCCGGCTCGCCGCCGTCGGCCGTGCCGCGGTCAGCAACTGGCGCCGCCGCCACGATGACTTCCCCCAGCCGGTTGGCGGAACCACCTCCAGCCCGCTTTTCTCCCTGCCCGAGGTCGCCACGTGGCTGCGCCGCAACGGCAAGTCCTTCGAGGTCTCCCTCGGCGACCTGGTCTGGCAGCGGCTCCGCACCTCCGTCGACGACCTGCGCCTGGGTGACGTGGTCGGCGCGGTCGGCGCGTTCCTGCTGTTCCTGCACCGCGAGCCGGAGGCCTGGCGCGAGCACGGCAGGCGCTCCCTCGGCCGCGTGGCCGCGGCGACAGCCGACCTTCCCGGTTCCCCCGGGCTCCGCCTCGACGACTCGGCGCTACTGCGCCTCGTGGCCGAGCTGGCCACCGAGCACGGGCCCCTGCGGGCCTTCGAGTTCCTCTGCGAGCGCTACGTCGAGGCCCACTCCCGCAGGCTCTCCGTCACCAGGGACGACGTGGCCGCGCTCATGCAGCGGCTGGCCGGCCAGAACGGCGGGACCGTCCTCGACCCCGCCTGTGGTGTCGGGACCCTCCTGCTGAACGCGGAGAGCTCACTCGGGCAGGAGCTCAACGAGACGAACGCCCTGCTCACCGCGGTGCGGGTGCTGCTGCGCGGGGCCAAGGCGCGAATCGTCGCGGGCGACTCGCTCCGCGAGGACGGCCTCGCGGGCGAGCTGGCGGACGCCGTGGTCTGCGACCCCCCGTTCAACGAGCGCGCCTGGGGCTATGAGGAGCTGACCGGCGATCCCCGCTGGGAGTACGGCCTGCCGCCACGCGGGGAGTCGGAGCTGGCATGGGTGCAACACTGCCTGGCCCGGGTGCGTCCCGGTGGCCTGGTCGCGATCCTGATGCCGGCCGCCGCGGCGAGCCGCCGTCCCGGCAAGCGGATCAGGGGCAACCTGCTGCGCGCGGGGGCGCTGCGGGCCGTGATCACACTCGGCGCCGGCGGCCCCGACCTATGGCTGCTGCGCCGCCCCGACGGCGAGCGCCCCCCGTCCCGACTCCTGGTCGTGGACGCGAGCGAGGACCTGTCAATCGTCGAGCCCGCGTGGCGCGCCTACACCGACGCCCCCGAGGCCGAGCTGTCCGGCGGCGAGAGCCGTACCGTGCGGATCATCGACCTGCTCGACGACGAGGTGGACCTCAGCCTCGCGCGCAATCGCCCCCAGCAGGGCGGCCCCGACTTCCTGCGCGACTTCACCGAGGCGCTGGACCGGTTCAGGGGCACCTCGGCGACGCTCTCCGGCGCGCCTCCCGCCCTCGAACTGCTCGCCGAGCGGCAGGACCTACCCACGACCACCGTCGGCGAGCTGGCGAAGGCGGGCCTGATCACCATCCTGCAGGCCCCACCCAGAATGTCCGTCGACAAGGGCCCGCTGCCGGTGCTGACCGCGGAGGACACCGCCCTGGGAACCGCCCCCTCCGGCAGGACGACCCTGGATCCGGCGCTGGTCATGGTCGGGCCGGGTGACGTCGTGACCACCGTTCTCGGCGCGGTCAGGGTGATCACCCGGAGCGGGGCCGCGCTCGGCCCGCAGCTCACGCTCTACCGAGTGGACACCCAGCGGCTCGACGCCGACTTCCTCGCCGGTTTTCTACGCTCGGCGGACGCCGCGCGGGTCCACCCCAGTTCCAGCCGCCTCGACGTACGGCGGGCCAGGGTGCCGATGCTGCCGCTGGCCGAGCAGCGCCGGTACGGCACCGCCTTCCGCGAGTTGTTCGCGCTGGAGGACAGGTTGCGCGAGACGACCGCACTGGGGGAAACCTTGATCCGGCTAGGCTTTGACGGACTGGTTGACGGTCATCTCCGGCCGTGCGACCAAGGAGTGTGATTCCCGCAGGCATGGGAGGGCCGGATGGTCATCGGCGACCGGTATGTGCTCGACGACCTTCCTCTCGGCCAGGGCGGCATGGGCGCCGTGTACGCAGGTCACGACAGGCATCTCGACCGCAAGGTCGCCGTCAAGTTCCTGCGGCTCGTCACGGGCCCCGACGAGGAGCTCAAGCGACGTTTCCTCCGCGAGGCGCGCATCCTGGCGAAGCTGGAGCACCCCGGCGCCCCCGTCCTCTACGACTTCGGCACCTTCGACCACCGGCTGTTCCAGGTGATGCAGTTCATCGCGGGAGTCACCGTGGCCGACCTGCTCAGCGAGCACGGCCCGCTCCCCGTCCCCTGGGCCGCGGCGATCGCCGCGCAGGCCTGCGCGGTGCTGGCCGCCGCCCACGCGCTGAGCATCTACCACCGCGACCTCAAACCGACCAACCTGATGCTCTGCCCGGACGGCAGCGTCAAGGTGCTGGACTTCGGCCTCGCCATACTCCGCGACGCGGACTCGGCCCAGTTCACCCGGATCGGCCAGATCCTCGGCACCCCGGCCTACATGGCCCCGGAGCAGATACAGAGCGGCGTCGTCGATCCCCGCAGCGATCTGTACGCCCTGGGCTGCGTGATGCACGAGATGCTGACGGGTGAGCAGCTCTTCACCGGGCCGACCGAGTACGCCGTGTTCGAACGCCAGGTGAAGGAGCGCCCGCCCGCCGTCCGGGGCGTCCCCGCCGAACTGAACCGGCTGATCCAGGACCTCCTGGAGAAGGACCCGGAACAGCGCCCCTCGGGAGCCCACGTCCTCTACGAGCGCCTGCAGCCCTTCGCCGTCGACCTGCCGATGCTGCCCGGCTTCCTCAACCCGCCGTCCGTTCCCAGCCCCGGGCGGATGTACGCCCGCGTGGTCGGCCGCGTCCTGGCCTGACGGAGGGGTTCGGGAGGACGCCTGCCCCACGGCCCCCTCCCCGAAGTTCCCTGGACGACTCTCCGGGGTGCCTGGACTCTCCCGGGTGCCTGAACGACGGGGCGGCGGCGCTCCCGGTCATCGCCCGCGGTGTGCGGTCCCCCGCTCGCATCTGACGTTCCACCGCTCCATGCAGTCCAGCAGGTCACGGTGATGGTGGCGGAGGGCTCTACCCCGTTTGCGAGGCTTCGGCCGTACGGCGGGCGTGGGCCCGATGACCACGGGGGTACCGGACGGGGAGGCGGAGGCCGGGGGCGCGCCGGGCGGAGGGGTCGGCGCGGCCGTTCGCGCCGCGCTCCCCGGGATCGTCGCGGCACGGGCGCCGTGTCCCGCGAGGAGCACGCCCAGGGCGAGGACGAGCGCGAAACCCACCGTCCCGCAGAAGGCCGTCGCGGACTTCACTGTCATGTCGGGGCTCTTTCCCATGGGCGGAAGTTCGCCACGCCCAACGTCTGCCAATGGGTTCTTGACCCGGCGAAGCGGCGACACTCAGCGCGGTCTCTCCCCGCGCGCCGCGGCCCTCAGCCTGGCACGAACCACCCAGGCGAGGATCAGGGCCGCGACGATCACGGCGGGGCCGAGGACGGTCAGGTGGGTGACGAACGGCTGGACGATCTCCGGCGCGACGTAACGGCCGAGGGCGACCAGCACCGCCGCCCAGGCGCAGGCGGTCGGCAGGCTCGCCACGACGAAGACCCGGTACGGCATGCCCGCCCAGCCCGCCAGGCGCGGGGTGAGGGTGCGGGCGCTGCCGAACCACTGCCCGCCGACCACAGCCCAGCGGCCGTACCTGGCAAGCAGTTCGCGAGGCCGGTCCCAGCGCCCGGGGGCGAGCCGGTGGAACGTCGGCTCGCCCATGCGGCGGCGTCCCCACAGGTAGGAGAGGTTGGTGCCCGCGACCGCCGCGCAGGCCGCGACCACGACGGCCGCGCCGAGCGGCACGACACCCAGGTAGGAGAAGTAGCCGAGGGCGAGCAGCACGCTCGTTCCCGGCAGCACAACACCGATCAACAGTCCTGCCTCGGCCACGAGGAACAGCCACGCGACGGCGAGCAGCAGCGGTGGCGGGAGGTGGCCGAGCAGATCAGACACGGTTGACCGGTCTGCGGCACACGTACGTCATCCCCGGCGGCAGGTTCCGCCAGACCGGGCCGGTGATCAGCACCTCGTCGAAGGCCGAGCGCAACCGCCGCCGCAGGGCCCTGGCCCCCGCGAGCGGCAGCGCGTGCAGGTAGGTCACCGTCGTGAACGCCCCCGCGGGGGCGAGCACCTCGCTGATCTCGCGGAGGATGCGTTCCTGTGTCTCACCGGGGAACAGCGACCACGGCAGCGTGCTGACGACCGCGTCCGCCCGCTCGACCCCCACAGCGGCCAGCAGCTTCCCCAGGTCGGCGGCGTCGCCGTGCAGGGTGTCCAGCCACGGTCTGGTCCTGCGCAGGTGCGCGACCAGGTCCGCGTCGATCTCGACGGCCAGGTGGCGGGAGCCGGGGGCGAGCCGTTCACGGATGACCTCGCTGATCGGGCCGGTGCCGGGGCCCAGCTCGACCACCACCGGTGTGCCGCTCGTGGGGACCACCGCGCTGAGCGCCCTGGCCAGCGCGGGAGAGCTCGGCGCGATGGCGCCGACGACCCTCTGCCTGCGCAGCGCGGCCGACAGGAAGGCCTGGAGATCCGGGAGTACGGCTGTCTGGTTCATGGCCCCCATGACACCGTCGCGGAGGCGTCGGCCACAGGGCGCCGGGACCTAGTCTTGGGGGTATGCCTGGCCATACCCCCGGGAGTGGACCTGCCCCGCTGGGAGCGGCTCACCTGGGGCCATAGCATCGTCGGATGCAATCATCGGCGGTGTGGCGGGCTCTCACTCGGTGGGATCTGGCGCGCACCTCCTGGCCGTGGCGCTCGCTCGCCTACCTGATCACCGGCGTGCTCTTCGGCGAGGTCGTCCTGGTGGTCTTCCTGGCGACCCTGTTCATGGGCACGGTCCTGGCGACGGTGCTGGTCGGCGTTCCGCTGCTGCTGGCGCTCGGGTTCAGCGGGATCCCGGTGGCCGCTGTCGAACGCCGCAGGCTGCGGATCATCGACCCGGACCCCGCCGTGACCCCGCACCGGAAACCGGAGGCGCCGGGGATCCGCGCGTGGCTGTGGTTCCGCGTCCAGGAGCAGGCCACCTGGCGCGAGCTGGCCTATCTGGTCCTGATGGTCACGCTGCTGTGGCCGATCGAGCTGGTCGCAATGACCTTCGGGCTGGGCATGCCCGCGACGATGATCCTGACACCGGCCCTGCGCTCCCAGACGGGCACCGTCAACGTGTTGAAGTTCTGGCTGGTCGACAATGACGCGAAAGCGCTCGCCGCGCTCGCCATCGGAGTGGTCTGGCTCGTCCTGGCCCTCTATCCGCTGACGCTGCTCGCCGTGGCCCACAGCATGCTGGCCAGGGTGCTCCTCGCCCCCAAGGACACCGAGACGGGGCAGCGGCTCGCCGAGATCGCCCGGTCCAGGACCCGCCTGGTCAACGCCTTCGAGTCGGAGCGGCGGCGGATCGAGCGCGACCTGCACGACGGCGCACAGCAACGGCTGGTCGCGCTGACGATGACGCTCGGCATGGCCAGACTGACGGACGGCGAGGAGACGGCGGAGCTGGTCGTACGGGCCCACGATCAGGCGAAGCTGGCCCTCGCCGAGATCCGTGACCTGATCAGGGGCATCCACCCGCAGATCCTCACCGACCGGGGGCTGCCCGCCGCCGTCGCCGACGTGGCCGACCGTTCGCCGATACCGGTCGAGGTCTCCGTCACGCTCCCACGTCTGCCGGAGACCGTGGAGTCCGTCGCCTACTTCGTGGTCTCCGAAGCGCTGGCCAACATGGCGAAACACAGCGGCGCCGAGCACGCCTCCGTCGTCGGCCATCTCGAGCGGGGTCGTCTCGTGATGGAGATCCGTGACGACGGCGCGGGCGGCGCCGACCCGTCCGAGGGAACCGGGCTCGCGGGACTGGCCGACCGCGTCTCCGTCGTCGACGGCAGGCTGATGCTCTCCAGCCCGGCCGGCGGCCCTACCCTGCTACGTGTGGAGATCCCTTGCGCGCCGATCGATCGCTCGAAATAGTCCTCGCCGAAGACGGCGTGCTCCTGCGCGAGGGGCTGGCCGGACTGCTGACCCGGTTCGGGCACAGGGTGGTGGCGTCGGTCGGCGACGCTGAGACGCTCGTCGATGCGGTGGGGGCCCACGCGCCGGACATCGTGGTCACCGACGTGCGGATGCCGCCGGGCTTCACCGACGAGGGGCTGCGGGCCGCGGTCGCGCTCCGCACGGCCGACCCGCGTCTGCCCGTCCTGGTGCTGAGCCAGTACGTCGAGCAGACGTACGCGAGCGAGCTGCTCGACTCCGGCGACGGCACCGGGGTCGGCTACCTCCTCAAGGACCGGGTCGGTGACGTCGAGGAGTTCGTCGACGCGCTGCACGGCGTCGCCGAGGGCGGGACGGTCGTGGACCCCGAGGTGGTCAGGCAGTTGCTGCGCCGCCGCCGCGACCCGCTCGGCAGGCTCTCGCCGCGCGAGCGGGAGGTCCTCGCGCTGATGGCCGAGGGCCGCTCGAACGCGGCGATCGCCAGGAGCCTGGTGGTCTCGGAGGCCGCCGTCGGCAAGCACATCGGCAACATCCTGACCAAGCTGGACCTGCCGCCCGCGGAGGACGACCACCGCAGGGTGCTGGCCGTGGTGACCTACCTCAGGGGCTAGAAGACGTCCCTCAGGGACCGGAAGGCGTCTTTCACGGGCTGGAAGACGTCCCGGAAATGTCCCAGGACGTCCCGGGGACGTCCTGGGACCACAGGACACCCCCGGTGCAGCGACTCACAAGAGAAGCACAAGTCACCCCTGGCACGCTGTGCGCGCTCATAGTGGAAGCAGAGAGAGTGACGCACATATGTTCTCGGGTCACGGTGGCGCGCCGCATTGACGGCGGTGGCCGCCTTCTCGTTGTCAACATCGTTGGCGGCGGGCTTTCTCGCCGCGCCGGCTCAGGCTGCGGCCCCTGTGGTCGAGGTGGCGGGAGTGCGAGCGTCCCCCGGCAGCTACAGCGGGCCGTGCCCGGCCTCGGTGACGTTCTCGGCGGACGTCGCCGTCAGGGGCGCCCCGACGGTGAGGTACCGCTGGGTGCGCGGCGACGGCACCAGGGGGCCGGTCACCACGGTCAAGGCGGGCGCGAAAGTCGTCAGGCTGAAGGAGCGGCGGACCTTCAGCGGCACCGCCCGCGGCTGGCAGGCCGTACAGGTGCTCAGCCCGGTGAAACTGACGTCGAGGCGAGCTGACTTCTCCGTCTCCTGTGAGGGGCAGAAGGACATCCAGGGCCGGAAACCGTCGACCGGCGACCGGCGGGGGCCGAAGGCGTCGGCGCACGTGACGGTGGACGGCTACTCGGGGCCCTGTACGGCTCCCGGCAGGACGCTGAGCTTCTCGGGGACCTTCCGGGTCTCCCGCGTTCCCGCGGCCGTCTCCTACCGGTGGGTCGACAGTGACGGTGGTGCCATGGACAGGCAGGACCTGTGGTTCGCCGCCAAGGACTCCCCGCAGCGCTCGGTCGGCGTGAGCCGTACGTTCCTGGCGAGCGCCTCCGGCACCCGGTGGATCGAGATCCTGGACCGGGACGGCAGGGTGCTGGACACCTCGAACAGGGCGCCCTACTCGGTGACCTGCACACCCACGCCCGTGCCCGCCACCGCGTCGGTCACCGGCCTCAAGGTGACCCCCGCGGCCTTCCAGGGGCCGTGCACCGCGCCGGTCGACGTCACCTTCACCGCGGACATCGCCGCCTCGAAGCCGACCGTCGTCACTTATGAGTGGCGGCGCGGCGACGGCACGAGGGTGCCGGGCAGATGGGAGTTCAAAGACGCGGGAGACCTGACCAGGACCGTCTCCCTCCCCTGGAAGACGGCACCCAAGGGGACGAGCTTCCCCTTCGACCTCACCTACCGGTGGCGGTGGGCGGACGGCGGCACCTGGCAGCAGGAGACCGTCACGATCACCGGGCCGTCGGCCCAGCGGCTGCTCCACTCGTGGTACACCTCCCGCAGCCAGGCAGGCAGGATATTCGTGGACGTCCTCAGCCCCGCACAGGTGAGGTCAGAGGCCACCGAGTACTCCCTGACGTGTGACGGCAGGCCTCCGGCCCCGAACACGGGCGGCAACGTGCTCTCGGTGACGGACCCCAGGATCACGCCGTCCTCACATACGGGCGCGTGCCCGGTCAATCTGAAGGCCACCGCGACGATCACGGTCTCGGCTCCGACCAGCCAGCCCGTCGAGTACGCCTGGGTGTTCGACAACGGCACCTCGAGCCCCGTCGAGAAGATCGACTTCCCCGCGGGCGGCCCCCTGACGAAGACGGCCGTGTGGGACTCGTGGCGGGCGATCAAGTCCAGCGGCCCGGTGACCGGTTACCTGGAGATCCTCTCGCCGAACAGGGCGGCTTCCGACCCCGTCTCCTACAGCGTGACCTGCACCTGACAAGCGGCCCGTGGCGCCTCGGGAGAAGGCGCCACGGGCCGCTCGACGCCGGGCCCGATTCCGGATGACCGAGTGATCGGTATCCCTGGACGGCCGGGTCCGGTGATCGAGAAGCAATGATCGGGAACCGATGGTCAAGATCCGGCCATCGGAGGTGAGGGCCGGGTTTCGGCGACCGGGATCGGCGGTGGAATCCGGCGATTGGCCTCAGATGATCAGTCCTCATCCCCTAGCCGACGTTCGGTGACAGCCAGCCGTACAAGGAATGAATTCTCCAAAAGGGGCCGCCCTTTAAGGGTCATTAGGCGTCACGGGGTCATACAGGTGTTATGGACGCCAACACCGTACTGCTGGGCGTCGTGGTCGCCACCGCGCTCGCCTTCGACTTCACCAACGGATTCCATGACACGGCCAACGCCATGGCGACCTCCATCGCCACCGGTGCGTTACGCCCCAAGATCGCCGTAGCTCTGTCGGCGATCCTCAACTTTGTCGGAGCCTTCCTCTCCCTCGCCGTCGCGGCGACCATCGCCAAGGGCATCGTCGAGGCGGGAGCCATCACGCTCACCGTGGTCTTCGCCGGGCTGGTCGGCGGCCTGGCGTGGAACCTCCTGACCTGGTACTTCGGCATCCCCTCGAGCTCGTCACACGCGCTGATCGGCGGGGTGGTCGGGGCGACGCTGATCGCCGCCGGCCCCTCGGCCGTGAAGGGGGCGGGCATCGTGTCGAAGGTGCTGATCCCCGCCGTCCTCGCGCCGCTGGCCGCCATGCTGGTCGCGACCGTGGGAACCTATCTTGTCTATGTGATCACCAGGAAGGTTCCCGACGGGATTCGCAGCAGGGGCTTCCGGTTCGGCCAGATCGGGTCCGCCTCCCTGGTCTCGCTCGCCCACGGAACCAACGACGCCCAGAAGACCATGGGCATCATCACGCTCGCGCTGATCGCCAACGGCACGCTCGGCAAGGACGCGAACCCGCCGCTCTGGGTGATCGTCGGCAGCGCGACCGCGATCGCGCTGGGCACCTATCTCGGCGGCTGGCGGATCATCCGTACGCTCGGCAAGGGCCTGACCGAGATCGACACGCCACAGGGCTTCGCGGCCGAGGGCTCCTCGGCCGCGGTGATCTTCGCCTCGTCCCACTTCGGGTTCCCGTTGTCGACGACGCACGTGTGCGCGGGGTCGGTGATCGGCTCGGGCCTCGGCAAGCGACTGGCCGAGGTGCGGTGGAACGTGGCGGGCCAGATGGCCACCGCGTGGCTGCTGACGCTGCCCGCCGCCGCCATCGTCGGCGCCATCGCGTGGAAGGGATCCGACCTCATCGGCGGCGCGGGCGGGGTGACCGTGGTCTTCCTGCTGGCGGTGCTCGGCGGAGTCGGCCTGTACCTGGCCTCCCGCCGTACGGCTGTGAACGCCTCGAACGTCAACGAGGAGTGGACCGGGCGGCCGACGCCCTCGACGGTGAAGGAGGCCGTGTGAACGCCTATCTCGATTTCGACGCCCTGTGGCGGGTTCTGGTCGCCGCGCTCCTCGGGGGTGCGGGACTTGTGGCGATCTTCTCGGTCGGCCTGGTCGGCCTGGCCTCGACGCAGTCCTCCGATGACGGGGCCGGGCGCCCGCTCGGCTGGGTCGTCGCCGTGGTCAGCTTCCTGGTCGTCGCGGCCGGAGTCGTCCTCGGGATCTCGGTGATGCTCAACAAGTGAGCCCCCTCTCACGGCCGCCCGCCTCCCTCGTGGCGGGCGGCCTCGAGGTGGCATCGAGGTGGCATCGGGGCGGCCCGTGAGCGCGGGACCGCCGATGGGAAAGAATGCGGCCCATGGATGGGCAATGGGTCGAGGTGGCCGACCGGGTGCTGGTACGGCGCCACGCCGAGCTGGACCTGTCGGCCGGGCTGGTCGTCGGCGACGGCGGCTGCCTGGTGGTCGACACCAGGGGCGATGAGCGGCAGGGCGCGGAGCTGGCCGCAGAGGTGCGGCGGATCACGCGGGCCCCGTGGACGGTGGTGATCACCCACTCGCACTTCGACCACAGCTTCGGGACACGGTCCTTCCTCGAGTGTCCCGTCTGGGCCCACGAGGACTGCCGGGCCGACCTCGCGGAGAACGGGGCCGCGGCCAGGGACACCTGGGCGCGGTGGTACCGAGAGCGGGGAGACGACGGGATCGCGGACGACATCGCCGCGACGGAGATCGTGCTGCCCGACCGGCTGGTGACCGGTGTCGCCGAGCTGTCCGTCGGCGGAAGGCGCGTCGTCCTGTCCCACTTCGGCCCCGGCCACTCCGGCAACGACCTCGTGGTCCACGTACCTGACGCCGGCGTGGTGTTCGCGGGCGACCTGGTGGAGAACGGCGCGCCGCCCGACTACGAGGACGCCCATCCCCTCGGCTGGCCCCCCGCCCTCGACGGGCTGCTCGGGCTGCTCGGCCCCGGAGACGGCACGGTCGTGCCCGGCCACGGCGATCCGGTCGACCGCGGGTTCGTCGTTGCCCAGCGCGCCGAGATCGCCGCGGTCGCGGAGCTCTGCCGGGAGGTGGCCGCGGGCAGGATGGGCCTTGAGGAGGCCGTACAGCTGTCGCCCTACCCGCGGGAAACCACCGTCACCGCGCTTGGCCGCCCCCTGGACGGCCCGCCCCCCGCGCCAGGGGGACGGGAGATCATGAGGGCACGAAGCTGGGGCTGTCCGGGGTGAACTCGGTGTGCACGCGGTCGCTGCGCACCCCCATGGCCAGCAGGCGGACGATCGTCTCGCGCACCATCTCCGGCGATCCGCACACGAAGACGTCCCCGTCCGGGACGACCCGGTGATACTCGAGGGCGTCGACCGCGGTGTGCTGGGGCCAGTGCGCCGGTTCCTCGGAGACCGCCTGGATGACCCGCAGGCGTTTGTGCTGTGACCGGAGGCGGCGCAGGTCGTAGGTGTCGTAGGCGTCCGCGCTGCGCCGGACGCCATGGAAGAGGTCGATGGAGGGACGGTCGGCCATCCACGCCGACTCCTCGACGAGCGCCTTGAGCGGGGCGAGACCGGTGCCACCCGCGAGGAACACCAGGTGCGAGGTGCGCGCCCGCTCGAGCACGAGCGAACCCCTCGGAGGGCCCAGCAGGATGCTGTCGCCGGGGCGGGTGTGCCTCATCAGCGCCGTGCTGACCCAGCCACCCGGTACGGCCCGCACATGGAAGGAGAGCCGGTTGTCGTGCCTTGGCGCGTTGGCGATCGAGTAGGGACGCCACACCCTGGGCCAGTGCGCGCTCTGCAGGGTGGTGTACTGACCCGCCCTGAAGGGGTACGGCTGGTCGGGCTCGACACTGATCACGGCGATGTCGGGGGTGCGCACCTCGTGCGAGACCACGGTGCCGGTCCAGGAGGGGGGCGCGTGGGCGGCGTCCTCCTCCGCCGCCTGAATCATCACCTCGGCGATGTAGTTGTAGGCGGTCGTCCACGCCTCGTCGTAGACGGGCAGCCAGGCTCCTCCCGCGTTCGCCCGCATCGCGGCGACCAGGCAGCGCCCCACCGCGGGGTAATGCTCGGGGCGAACGCCGTACTTCCTGTGGTCCCGCGCGAGCTGACCGAGATAGTCGCCCAGCGCGTCGCCGTTCTCCAGGTTGAGCACCACCTGGGTCAGCGCCTTGAGCAGGCGGTCGCGCTGGAGGTCCATCGCGGGCGGGAACAGATCGCGGACCTGTGGATAGTCGGAGAAGAGCTTGCCGTAGAAGTGCATGCTTACCTTTTCCGCCGCCGGCGCGACGAGCAGCCAGCTGTGGCGGATCAGCCCAATGTTGATCGTCATGTCGTCACCCGGCCGACTTTCCTGCCTCTTCTCGCTCCCGTTCGACCGAAGACTCCCTCGTCCGCCCGACCCCGAAGTAGTCGTCCCCCGCGGGCCTGCGCCCCTCGGTGTCGCGCCGCCTGCGGTCCAGCCTGGCCAGCAGCGGGATGTGCTTCGAGCAGTGGATGTAGGCCTCCTCGACCTCGATCATGACCCAGCGCTCTGCCTTACGGCCCGGCGCCGTCATGTCCTCGTCGACCAGGCCGTGGCGGCGGGCGGCGTCGTAGGCGGTCGTGATGGTGGCCGCGCCGTTGACGTGCAGCCCGACCAGGTCCTCGAAGAAGTCGACGAACAGCAGGCTGAGATGCGGGTTCTCCAGGATGTTGCCGAGGCTGGCGAGCACGCCGTTGCCGCGGAACTCCGGGTACATGAGCCTGGTCCCGTCCAGCACTCTGACGAACCCGGGCGGGCCCGCCCTGAACGTCGTGTCGCAGTTACCCGAGGCGTCGGAGGTCCCCACGAAGACCATCTCTTGCCGGGCAATGAACTCCCGCATGTGCGCCGTCAGGTGATCGGCGACCTGGCGTTCGTAGAACCGTTTCGCCCTGTCCTGGGTGTCGAACAGGCGCTGGAGCACGTGCTCCCCCCTCGACCCGGGAAAGTTCTCTTCACCGTCCAGATCGTCGTACGGCGTGTGCTGGTTCATCAACTCGACATCGCTCCCATCTGTCGCGGGCAATGAGGCCCTCGACCTGGGCGAACACCGGTCCGGCATCCGGCGGCGACCGGTGATGAGAACACCACACCGACCCCTTCGCCCACATAAGCGATGGAGCCTAAACCATAAATCATGTCTGTCCGGAATGTTTACGAAACTTTCCTTCATCGGTCACGCAGACCACTTGAGCCTCGGTCGCCCCACCTACCCCGGCCCGATCGCGCCAAACGCAATCGATCGGATATTTCCCTCGAAACCGATGGGGTACGGCGGGCACGGCGACATCACCGCAGGCGGAAGCGCGTTTTCACCCCCGCGGGACGACAGCGGGACGGCAGGGGTTTTCGCGTCTGCGCACCCGCGCGAACACGGTCGGACAGGTGGAAAAACTAAGGGTTGACGGTGTATGTCAGCGCGAGTAGCTTCCCGAATTAAATAAGAAGGTTTCTTGTTTGTTGCTTCCTTGACAGGCGGCTTCGGCCTCTTCAAGAGGAAGGTCACACGCGCGCGCGAGAACGATCTCGGGGGACACACGCCTTACCTGCTCCATTAGAGAGGAAGCACGATGTCCCGTCTCCGTTCGTGGAGAGCAGTCGCCGTGGCGGTCATGTACGCGACCGCCACAGCGGGAATGGCCGTGGTCGGTGCGCCTGCCGCGCATGCCGCGGCGACGCTGACAGCCAAGTTCACCGCCTCTGACCGCGGCACCTGGTGGCAGGGCGGGTACGAGGTGAAGAACTCCGGCACCACCGCCGCGACCACCTGGACCCTCGAATTCGACCTCAACTCCGGCCAGTCCATCGGCAACTGGTGGAACGGCACACCGACCATAAGCGGCAGCCATGTGACCGTGAAGCCGGGAAGCGGCAACGCCAACGTGCCCGCGGGCGGAAGCACCGGCGGCAACAGCTTCGGCTTCGTCGGAATGGGGCCGACCACGCCCCCGGCCAACTGCAAGATCAACGGCAACCCGTGCGAGGGCGGTCCCCCGCCGGACACCCCGCCGACCGCGCCGGGCAAGCCGGTCGCGACCCCGACGACCAACAGCGTGGCCCTGACCTGGGCCGCCTCGACCGACGACAAGGGCGTCAACGGATACGACGTCTACCAGGGCGCCACCAAGGTCAAGTCGGTCACGACCGCCTCGGCCACGGTCGACGGCCTCACCCCCGACACCGAGTACACCTTCACGGTCAAGGCCAGAGACACCGCCAACCAGGAGTCGCCGTCCTCCCCGGCGACCACCGTACGCACCCTCAAGGACGAGACCCCGGACACCGAGGCTCCGACGACGCCCGGAACACCGGCCTCGACCGGTAGGACGACCACCAGCGTGACCCTCCAGTGGGGCGCCTCGACCGACAACCGGGGTGTCACCGCGTACGAGGTCTACAACGGGGACTCGTCGGCGTCCACTGTGACGGGGACGCCGCCGGGCACGACCACCACCATCAGCGGCCTGACCGCGGACACCGAGTACACCTTCAAGGTCCGCGCCAAGGACGCGGCGGGCAACCAGTCCGCCTTCTCGGGAACGGTCACCGTACGCACCGACAAGCCGGACACCGACGCGCCGACCACACCGGGCACGCCGACCGCGACCGGCAAGACGAACAACAGCGTGACCCTCCAGTGGGGCGCCTCGACCGACGACAAGGGCGTCACCGCGTACGAGGTCTACAAGGGCGACTCCTCCGCCGCCACTGTGACGGGGACGCCGCCGGGCACGACCACCACCATCAGCGGCCTGACCGCGGACACCGAGTACACCTTCAAGGTCCGCGCCAAGGACGCGGCGGGCAACCAGTCCGCCTTCTCGGGAACGGTCACCGTACGCACCGACAAGCTGCCCACCGACCAGTCTGCCTGCAGGCCCGACGGCCTCTACCAGTCGCCCGGCGTGACCGGCGTGCCGTACTGCACCGTCTACGACACCGACGGGCGCGAGAAGATGGGCGCCGACCACCCGCGCCGCGTGGTCGGCTACTTCACCAGCTGGCGGACCGGCAAGGATGGCTCTCCCGCCTACCTCGCCAAGGACATCCCGTGGGACAAGATCACCCACATCAACTACGCCTTCGCCCACATCGACGGGCAGGGCAAGGTCTCCGTCGGCTCCCCCGGGCCGAACAACCCCTCCATCGGCATGGAGTGGCCGGGCGTCGCGGGCGCCGAGATGGATCCGGCGTACTCCTACAAGGGCCACTTCAACCTGCTCAACAAGTTCAAGAAGCAGCACCCCAACGTCAAGACGATGCTGTCGATCGGCGGCTGGGCCGAGACCGGCGGCTACCTCGATGACAACGGCACCCGGCAGGCCAGCGGCGGCTTCTACACGATGACCGCCTCGCAGGCGAGCATCAACACCTTCGCCGACTCGGCCGTGAAGTTCATCAAGGACTACGGCTTCGACGGCGTGGACATCGACTACGAGTACGCGACCTCCGCCCCCAACGCCGGCAACCCCGACGACTTCAGCTTCTCCAACCCGCGCCGCGCCACGCTGATGGCCGGATACGTCAACCTGATGAAGACGCTGCGCCAGAAGCTGGACGCCGCCGCGGCGGCCGACGGCAAGTATTACCTGCTCACCGCCGCCACGACCGCCTCCGGCTGGATCCTGCGCGGCAGCGAGTCCTACCAGGTCACCCCGTACCTCGACTACGCCAACATGATGACCTACGACCTGCACGGGGCGTGGAACCACTTCGTCGGCCCGCTGCAGGCCCTGTACGACGACGGCAGCGACGCCGAGATGAAGTACTGG
This sequence comes from Streptosporangium sp. NPDC051023, assembly GCF_040689595.1. Lineage (NCBI taxonomy): Bacteria > Bacillati > Actinomycetota > Actinomycetes > Streptosporangiales > Streptosporangiaceae > Streptosporangium > Streptosporangium sp. NPDC051023. Next base: position 52,455 of record NZ_JBFBCE010000006.1, read on the forward strand.
AACGTCTACGGCACCTACAGTGGCATCGGCTACATGAACGGTGACTGGGCCTACCACCACCTACGCGGCGCGATGCAATCAGGCCGGATCAACCTCGGCCTCGGCTACTACAGCCGGGGATGGCAGCACGTCACCGGCGGCACCGACGGCCTCTGGGGCACCTCCGACCTGCCCGACCAGAACAACTGCCCCGAGGGCACCGGCGGCAAGATCGGCTCCAAGGTGCCGTGCGGCGACGGCGCGATCGGCATCGACAACCTCTGGCACGACCTGGACAAGGCGGGCAAGGAGGTTCCCGCGGGCGTCAACCCGGTCTGGCACTTCAAGAACCTGCAGGAGGGCAAGCAGGGTAGCTACATCACCCAGTACGGCCTCACGCCGGACACCGACCCGACCGACCGCATCTCGGGCACCTACGCCCGCAAGTACTCCTCCTCCATGGTCGCCCCCTGGCTGTGGAACAACGACAAGAAGGTCTACCTGTCAACGGAGGACGACCAGTCCGTCCAGGCGAAGGCCGACTACGTGGCCAGCAAGGGCCTCGGCGGCATCATGATCTGGGAGCTGGCCGGCGACTACAACTACTACCCCAGCCGTGACAACGGCAAGGGCGAGTACTTCATCGGCGACACGCTCACCACGAAGATCTACAACACCTTCAAGACGGCCGCGCCGTACGGGAACCTGAAGGCCGGCAGCAAGACGATGCCGACCGACACCCTGAACGTCCAGGCCGAGCTGTACGGCTACGCGGTCGGCGACGCCAACTACCCGATCTCTCCCAAGCTCAAGTTCACCAACAACTCGACGACCACCATCCCCGGCGGCGCCACCATCGAGTTCGACTACGGCACCTCCGCCCCGGCGACCATGAGCCAGTCGACCGGCTGGACACTGTCGGTCATCTCGACCGGGCACACGGGACCGAACGTCGGCGGCCTCAAGGGCGACTTCCATCGGGTCCGGCTGACGGTCCCGAACTGGGAGAGCATCGCCCCCGGGCAGTCGAAGGAGGTCCAGCTCCGCTACGACCTGCCCATCGCGACCCCGTCCAACTTCACCGTGACCTTCGGCGGCAAGTCCTATCGGATGGCCTTCGACTACCCGCGGTGACCTCTCTCCGGCACATTCTCTGACATGTTCCGCCCGGCCTCTCCGGCCGGGCGGAACATGTCTTTCCGCACCGCCTCCTCCGTCTCGCGCCACCCCCACCCCGGCCGACATTTCCGACATTGTGCACCTACTTGGTAGGCATTAGATAAGAACATTCCACAATTCACATTGCGCGCATCCCCAAGGGTTCACCGAGATACGGTCATACTGCTTTCTTGACAACTGCTTTACATGGAGAGTGACAGTCTGGTAGAAGTTAAAACATTGTTCAGCCTATCCGTATCAGGGAGGATGTGTTGGCTGGGCGCCCAGGTGCAATGAAAGGCGCGACCAGGATCCAGCCGAAAAGGAACTCCACCGATGAGCAGCATCATCGCAGGGGATCGGACGACTCTTACGGGGGAGTCCATGTAACCCCTGTCGGCCTTCACATACCCACCGAGTTGCCATACACGCTTTGGGAGAAGGCCGGTTTTCGGATTTCCGCGGTCGCCAACTCTTCTACATGGTGTCTCGGCGACTGGCTCGTCTACGGTCAGTCGCGCTACACAGACCGATATCGAAAAGCGATCGACGCCATCGGCCTCGACTACCAGACGCTTCGCAACTATGCCTGGGTTTCCCGGCGGGTCGAGCTCTCGCGTCGGCGAGACGGGCTGAGTTTCCAGCACCACGCGGAGGTGGCCGCGCTGCCCCCCGAGGAGCAGGACTACTGGCTCGACCAGGCACAGCAGAACAAATGGCCACGAAACCAGCTGAGACAGAACCTGGCCGCCAGCCGTCGAGAAAAATCCGACGACAGACGCGAACAGGTCTCACTCGAGCTCAAACTGACGGCGGACCGCATCGCCCGTTACCAGGAAGTCGCCGGCCACTCGAAGATCAGTCTGGAATCATGGATCGTGGAACAGCTCGACACGGCGGCGGCGGCTTTTCTCGACTGAGGCACGACAAGAATATCACCCCCAGGACCCGCAGGGACAAAAGGCGACATTACCACCATAAACCACTTTATATCGGCAAGCTTTATTTTAAGTATTTTTCTCCCTGCTTTCTGGTCGTGATGTACGCCTCATCGCGCCGCCCACGATTTCAGCCTGATCATCTTCATGTCCCGCTGATCGTGAAAGGGCACGGAAAATGGGCTCCACACGGGGAGAAACGACCGGCGAGCTCCGCTGGGAGATCACTCAAGGGAAACCGGCGACCGCGCTGCTCACCGATCCGGGCGGCGTCGCCGAGGCCTGCGAGCAGCTGGCCGCTCTCCTTCCCTCGCTGCGCGAGGCCCTCACCGAGCACGGCGCGCTCTACCTCCGCGGCCTGCCGCTGACAGACGTCGAGGACTTCGCGAAGATCCGGGATGTCATCATCCCCAGGCACACGCCGTACCGCGAGAAGGCGACGCCCCGCAGCGACTTCGGCAACGGGGTCTTCTCCTCGACAGACCTGCCGCCCTCCCAGTCCATCCGGATGCACAACGAGAACAGCTACACCCTGACCTTCCCCGGGCTGCTCATGTTCGCGTGCCTGACCGCGCCCGCCGAGGGCGGGGCGACACCGGTCGCGGACTGCAGGAAGGTCCTGCGAAACATCCCCCCGCGCCTGACGGAGAAGATGCGGGCCACCGGCTGGCTGCTGAGGCGAAGCTACTCGGAGTACATCTCCACAGACTGGCGGACGGCCTTCGCCGCGACGGGCAGGGACGACGTGGAGCGCTACTGCGCCGACAACCTGATCGACCACGAATGGCGGGACGACGGGAACCTCCGCACCAGCCAGCTACGCCCCGGCATCATCAGGCACCCACGGACCGGGGACGAGGTCTGGTTCAACCACCTCGCGTTCTGGAACGAGTGGTCCCTCGACGAGGAGCTCAGGGAGACGCTGGTCGACGAGTTCGGGCAGGACGGACTTCCGTTCAACACCGGTTTCGGCGACGGGGAGCCCCTGAGCAGAGACGACCTGGAGACCGTGCAGGCCGCCTACGAGTCGGCCACCGTGCGCGAGAGGTGGCGGCCGGGTGACCTGCTCATCGTCGACAACATCCTGACGGCGCACGGCAGAGACCCCTTCCGCGGCGACCGCAGGATCGTCGTGGCGATGGGCGAGCCCGTCGATCTCCTCGACTGCGCGCCGACGGTCCAGCCCGCGGCCAGACCGGCATGACCCGCCGGGAAGACGCCGCGGGCGGCCACGGGCCGCGGCGCCCCAGGAAGGAGCCCACGGGGTGACCGCGCCACAGGAAGGAGTCCACGGGGTGACCGCGTCGCCGGAACAGCCGATCGACCTGCTGACCCGATTCTCCGCAGCGGTCCGGCGGGCGCCGGACCGGCCCGCGGTACGCCACCGGAACGTCGTGCTGAGCTTCGCCGAGCTCGAGGAGCGCACGGCGCGGCTGGCCTCTGCGCTGCGCTCCCGGGGAGCCGGACCTGGCCGCCGGGTCGGGGTGAGCCTGCCCAGGGGCGCCGACCTGGTCGTCGCGCTGCTGGCGGTGTGGCGCACGGGCGCGGCGTACGTGCCGCTCGACCCCTCCTATCCCGCCGACCGGCTCGCGTTCATGGTCGAGGACGCGGGCGCCGGGGTCCTGCTCCACCTGGGGGAACGCCCGCCGTGGGCGGGCCGGGCGGAGATCGTCGCCCCGGACGCCACCGGGCCCGACGCCTTGCTTCCCTCCCCCGGCGCCCCAGCCCCGCACGACGCCGGGCCGCCCGCCCCGACCCCGGCGTACGTGATCTACACCTCGGGCTCGACCGGCAGGCCCAAGGGGGTCGAGGTGTCCCGTGGCGCCGTCGCGTCCCTGGTCACCGCGCTCGAACGGTCCGGCATGTACGCCGCCCAGCCCAGGGTGGTCGGCTGGAACGCCAGCGTGTCCTTCGATGCGTCCGTGCAGCAGTGGGTCCGGGTGTGCCGCGGGGACACCGTGGTCGTGCTCGACGACCGGGACCGCACCGACCCGGCCCGCCTGCGCGCCCTGCTCGACGCGTACGCGGTGACCGACCTCGACCTGACGCCCTCGCACTGGGAGATCCTCCGCGAGGAACTGCTCGCCCCGTTCGCCGACGGGCGCGTGCCCCGGCTGTTCATCGGCGGCGAGGCCGTATCCGAGCGCGCCTGGCGGGAGCTGGCCGAGGCGGACGGCGTCGAGGCGCTGAACCTGTACGGTCCCACCGAGTGCACGGTCGACGCCACCGCCGCGTGGATCTCAGGTGAAGGGCCGCACATCGGACGGCCGCTGCTCGGCAACCAGGTATACGTGCTCGACGACGCCCTGCGCCCGGCACCGCCCGGCGTGACCGGCGAGCTGTACATCGCGGGCCCGCGCCTGGCCGCCGGATACGTCGGCGCCCCCGCGCTCACCGCGGCGCGGTTCGTGGCCGACCCGTTCTCCGGACGGGGCGCGCGGATGTACCGCACCGGCGACCGGGCGCACCGGTCCGCCGACGGCGTGCTGACGTTCGCCGGGCGGGCCGACGGCCAGGTGAAGGTGCGCGGGTTCCGGGTTGAGCTCGGCGAGATCGAACACGCTCTCGGCGCGCGCCAAGACGTGGCGCGCGCGGTCGTCACGCTCCGCGACGAGCGGCTGGTGGCCTACCTGGTGCCTGCCGACGGCGAGGTGCCCTCCGTGCAGCGGCTGAGAGACCACCTCGCGGCCACGCTGCCGGACTTCATGGTGCCCACCGAGTTCGTGCTCATCGAGCGGGTGCCGCTCACGCCGAACGGCAAGCCCGACCTGGCCGCGCTCCCCGAGCCGACGCGGGCCACGGAAACGGGTCGCGCGCCACGGGGAGAGTTCGAGGAGCTGATCGCGAGTGTGTGGTCCGAGGTCCTCGGGCGGGACGGGATCGGCTCGGACGACGACTTCTTCGCCCTGGGCGGCCACTCGCTGATGGCCATCAGGGTGGTCGCACGGTTGAGGAAGAACCTCGGCGTCGTCGTGCCGACGCGGCAGGTGTACCGGCACCCGCGTCTGCACGACCTGGCCAGGTACGTCGAGTCCCTGCACCGGACGACGGCGCCCGACAACTGAGGTGGGCCGGGAAGAGAACGGACAATCGGGAAGAGCCGGAAAGAGGGCCATGAACCCAGCGCTGGACACCGTCGTCGTACGCCCCCGGCACAGGCCGGACGCGACGCGGACGCTCGTGTGCCTCGGCTTCTGCGGAGGCGGCGCGGGCCCCTACCTGGGGTGGGCGGACGTCGTGCCCTCCGACGTCACCCTGGCGGCGATCTGCTACCCCGGCAGGGAGGGCCGGTTCGCCGAGGAGTTCGCCGGTGACTGGGACGAGCTGGCCGAGGACGCCACCGCCGCCGTGCTCGCCGCGGCCGACCGGCCGTACGTCCTCTTCGGCCACAGCATGGGCGGCTGGATGGCGTTCGACGTCGTCTCCCGGCTGCACCGGCACGGCGACAGGCTTCCCGAGGCGCTCGTCGTCTCCTCGGCGAACGCGCCGAGCGACGGCCTGCGGCCCAGGGACATGTTCCCCTCGCAGGGGGAGACCGACGAGCGGCTGCTGCACTGGATGCGTGTCAACGGCCTGCTGCCCGCGCATGTGCTCGACGACCCGGACCTGCGGGAGATGGCGGTCGAGCTGATGCGCGCCGACATCAGGGTCCGTGACTCCTTCCACTACCGGGCCGGGGCACGGGTGGGCGTTCCCCTGCAGGTGTTCACCGGCGCCGACGACGGTGTCATCGAGCCGGAAGCGACCGAGAGGTGGCGCGAGCTCGCGACGAACGGCTTCCGGCACGACACGCTGCCCGGCGGGCACTTCTACACCCCGGACGTCTGGGGACGGCTGCCCGAGTTCATGGCGCCGATCAACGCGGGTTTCCCGGTGGCCTAGCGCGCTCAGCTGAGCACTGTGCTGAGCCCAGCGGTGCTCAGCTCAGCACAGTGCTCAGATCAGCACAGTGCTCAGATCAGCGGTGCTCAGATCAGTACGGTGCTCAGCTCGCGTGCGGCGGCGAGATCGGCACAGCCCGCCAGCAGCATGGCCTCGCGCAGCTCGACACGCAGCAGGTCCAGCACCAGCCCGGCCCCCGCCTCGCCGTCCGCCGCGAGGCCCCACAGCATGGGACGGCCGAGCAGCACGCCCTCGGCACCACACGCCAGCGCGCGCAGGACGTCGGTGCCGGTGCGGATGCCGCTGTCGAGCAGCACGTCGCACCGCCCCGCGACCGCCTCGACGACCGGCGGCAGCGCCACGATGGAGGGTACGGCGCCCGCCAGCTGACGACCGCCGTGGTTGGACACGACCACCGCGGCCACTCCGGACTCGGCCGCCCGTACGGCGTCCCTCGGGTCGAGCACCCCTTTCAGCACCACTGGAAGGTCGGTGTGCTCCCGCAGCCACGCCAGGTCGTCCCAGCCGAGCGCGGCCTCGAACGCGGCGCCCGTGTGGGCGGCGACGGCCGACCCTCGCGGGGCCGGGACGTGCGCGGCGGACCCCGTCCCGTCGACGAGGTTGGCCGCGACGACCGACGGAGGCAGCACGAACTCGTTGCGCACGTCGCGCAGCCGCCGCCCCATGATCGGGACGTCGACGGTGACCATCAGCGCCTCACAGCCCGCCCGTTCCGCCCTGGCCACCAGGTCGAGTACGAGGCCCCGGTCACGCAGCCAGTAGAGCTGGAACCAGAGCGGCCCGGCGACCGCCGCGATCTCCTCGATCGGAACGCTGCTCAGTGTGCTGACCGTGAACGGGACCCCGGCCTTGCTCGCGGCGCGGGCCGCGGCGATCTCCCCGTCGGGATGGCACAGGCGCTGGTAGGCCATGGGCGCGACGGCGACCGGCATCGCGACCGCGCTGCGCACCAGCCGCCCGGCCATGCTGCCCTCGGCCGCCGTGGTCAGCACCCTGGGCACCAGGCACACCCGGTCGAGGCACGCCCGGTTGGCCGCCTGGGTGGACTCGTCACCGCTGCCGCCCGCGACGAAGTCCCATATGTCGGGTGGCAGCCGCTCGCCCGCGAGCCGCTCGACGTCCGCGACGCACACCGCTCCGCCCGTACCGGTTGCTCTCCCGGGCCCCTCCGCAGGAGCCCCGGCGAGATCTCCGGCGCAGGCCCCTCGGGGAACTCCGGCAGATGCCCCTCCGGGAGTTCCGGCGGAGGCCTCGCCGGGAGTTCCGGCGGGGCCGAGGCGGGGGACGCTCACTGGGACTCCCTGTACCGCTGTAGTTCCACCGCGGTGTAGAGCGCGTTGATGTTGCCGCTGCCGAAGGTGCGCGCCCCCGCCCGCTCGATCACCTCGAAGAAGAGGGTGCCGCGCGGGTGGACCGTCTTGGAGAAGATCTGCAGCAGCTGACCGTCCTGGTCCTGGTCGACGAGGATGTTCAGCGCGCGCAGCTCGTCGATGGAGTGCCTGGCCAGTCGCAGGCGCTCGGGCACCAGGTCGTAGTAGGTGCCGGGCGTCCGCAGGAACTCGATGCCGTTGGCGCCCAGCCCGCTCACCGCCTCGACGATGTCGTCGGTGGTGAAGGCGATGTGCTGGATGCCGGCTCCGCCGTGGTCCTTGATGAACTGGTCGATCTGGCCGGGGTCACGTGAGACGTCGGGTTCGAGCAGGGTAAGCGTCACGGCTCCCGAACGGCTCTGCACCACCCTGGAGTTCATCGCCTGACGGCCGACGACGATGCGCTGGGTGAACACCATCTCGAAGTCGAGGACCGTTTCGTAGAAATCGACCGTGGGGCCGAGCTGTCCCGCCTCAAGGCAGACCGCGAAGTGGTCGACCGTGCCCAGCCTGATGCGTTCCCCCGCCGCCGCCGGCGGCGGCGTCACCGGTGACAGCCCGGGAAGCGTACGGCGGTCCGTCGAGGGCGGGCGCTGGACGAAGGTGTGCACGACGTCCGCGAAGCCGACGATCGATGCGGTGACCACGTCGCCCTGCGCGGCCGGTGAGGTGACGGGACGCGCGCCGCGCCGTACCGCCTCCGCGAACGCCGCCCCGGCGTCCGGGGTGCTCAGCGCGATGTCGGAGACCCCGTCGCCGTGCCGTTCCACGTAGGCCGCCGCCGGGTGGTCCACGTCGTTCGCCTGGGTCAGCACGAACCTGATGTCCTCGCCGCCGAGCGCCACCGTACGGGCTCCCCCGGATCGCGCGGTTGCGGCGGACCGAGCGTAGACGGTGAAGCCGTAACGATCGACGAAGAGCTCGGCCGTCTCCGCCAGGTCGCCGACGGAGAACCCGACGTGGTCGACGAACAGATCCTCGAACACGGTCATCTCTTGCCTCCCCGAATCAGGCCTCGCATTGCTGGACGACGAAGTTCGCCAGCCGGTCGAGGCCGATGGTGATCTCGTCAGGCGTCAGGTAGCTGAACGACAGCCGGATCTGCTGTCGTGCCTGGCCGTCGCCGTAGAAGTGGTGCATGGGCGTCCAGAGCACGCGATGCTCGCGTGCCGAGTGCTCCAGCAGTTCGTCGTCCACCGGGAACGGAACGTCGAGGACGATGAAGAAACCTCCCGCAGGGGTGTTCCAGGTGACGCGGGGGCCGGTCCCCGGCGGGAAGCGCTTGTGCAGCCCGTCGAGCAGGTGCCGGAGGTTCTGGCGGTACACCTGGGCCTCCCGCACGTTGGCCGCGCGCAGGCTGCAGCCGTACGTCAGCAGTTTGCCGCCGATGACAGCCTGCGCGATCGGCGAGGTGTTGACCGTCAGCATGCTCTTGATCTTCGCGAGCTGGTCGGCGAGCAGTTCGGATCCGGTCCGCTGGTCGGCCACGACGTAGCCGACCCGTGCGCCGGGGAGGCCCGTCTTGGCGAACGAGCCGAGATAGACGACGCGCCTGCCGACGTCGAGTGCCTTGAGCGTCGGCGGCTGCTCCGTGTCGCCGTGGAAGAGCCCGTAGGGGTTGTCCTCGAGAAGGAGGAAGTCGTGCTCCTCGGCCAGTTCGAGCAGGCGCTCACGGGTGGCGTGATCGAGGCTGATCCCGGACGGGTTGGCGAAGTCGGCCACCACGTACAGCGCGCGCGGCCTCATCCCGTCCGCCCTGGCGCGCAGGACGACCGCGACGAGGTCGTCCAGGTCGATGCCCTCCGGTGAGCCCGCGACGGGCAGCAGCGGCATGTCGGCCAGTTCGGCCGCGCCCGCAACTCCGACGTAGCACGGGAACACGGCGAGCAGCGCGTCCCGCTCGGTCCTGCGCAGCGCCCTGAGCGTGAGGTACAGGGCCTCCTGGCAGCCGACCGTGACGACGATCGCCTCCGGGTCGACGTCGATGCCCTCGTCCAGCAGGAGGTTTCTGGCGACGAGGTCGTGGATGATCCCCTTGGTGCGGCCGTACTGCAGCATGGCGCGCCGGACCATGATCTCGTCGCCACCCAGCTCGGCGAGCAGGTGGTCATGGTAGGTGCGTAGGTATCCGTGCACCTCCTCGATGTCGAAGAAGCCCTCGAAGGGCCGTCCCGCGGCGAAGGAGATCGCGTCGGGGAAGCGGTGCGAGATCTCGTTGAGGAAGTTCATCGACTCGATGACGGGCGACTCCAGCGAGCCGTGCAGCCCGAGCAGGTCCAGGTCCGGTTCCAGGACCGGCCCCGGGTTCGGGCGCGGCCCCGGGTTCAGGTGTGGGGCCGAGTTCAGGTGTGGGACCGGGTCTGCGCCGGTTTCACTCGTCATAGGATTCCGCCAGACTGCGGGGCCGCATGTCGGTCCAGTGCTCCTCCACGTAGGAGACGCACTCGTCGCGGCCCGCGTCGTCGAGCCGCACCTGCCACCCATCGGGTACGGCGTTCGCGGACGGCCAGAGGGAGTACTGGCCCTCATGGTTGACCAGGACCTTGAAGGTGGCTGTCTCTTCGTCGAACGGATTGGACACTTCGGCCTCCGGTTTCTGATCCTCTCCCCGCCCGTCGCGGGGATCCCGTCGTCATGTGGCCGCACCGGCCGGTTTCGCGGCGAGCATGAACGCCGCCCCGAGCACGGCGATCACCCCGCACAGCACCCAGTGGCCGATGGCGGTGTGGCCGTACAGGAACCCGCCCGCGGCGGGGCCCGCCGTCTGGGCGACGGTCACCGCGACGCCCTCCGCGCCCTGGTAACGCCCCCTGAGGTAATCGGGCGCGAGCAGGCCCGGGTACGCCGTCGCCACCGGCGTGTAGATCATCTCGCCCAGCGTCCACAGCACCACGGTCGCGACGAGCGCGCCCTGCGCGTTCGCCACCCCGGTCAGCGCGACGCCCGCGCCCAGCAGCACGACCCCAAGCGCGATCACGTGCCGGGGTGGACGCCGCTCGGTGAACCTGACGAGCGGCAGCTCGAACAGCACGATCAGCAGGGCGTTCACCCCGAGCAGCACGCCGTAGAACTCGTTGCCGTCTCCCTGCTGCCGGACGTGCAGCGGGAGCGTCGCCGTCGTCTGCACGTACACGTAGGTCGCGGCGAACATCGACATCAGGTACAGCACCATCGCCCGGTCCCGGAAGACGGTCCGGTAGCCGCCACGCGGCGTGGTACCCGCCTCCCGGGAGGAGCCAGGCCTGGTCTCCGGCAGCAGCGCCAACACGAGCAGCCCGAACAGCAGGCACGTCACCGCGTTGCCGACGAACAGATAGGTGTAGGACATCACGCTGAGCACGCCGCCGACCACGCTGCCGACCGCCATCCCCAGGTTCATCGCCAGGCGCAGCAGGGAGACCGCGGCGATCAGGTCCCGGGCGGGCACGGTGTCGACGAGGATCGCGCCCGCGGCCGGCCGGTAGAGCTGGGCGAGGAACCCGACGGCCAGTGACAGCGCGATGATCGGGCCGATGTCGTCGGCCAGCGGGACGAGCAGGGTGAAAACCGCGGTGCCGAACATCGAAACGACGATCGTCCACCGTCTGCCGATCCGGTCGGCGACGGTTCCGCCGACCGCGTTACCGAGAAAACCACCGAAGCCGATCGTGCCGAGCGCGGCCCCAGCGAGGAAGGGGGAATATCCCCTGTGCGTGAGGTAGAGGACCAGGAAGACGCTGAGGAAGTTGCCGAACTTGTTGATGAACATTCCGGCGCAGATGACCCGGGCCTCTCTGGGCAGCCCGATGATCCGCCTGGTCAGCGACGGGGTCAGCTCGGTCTCGGTCATCGCGCGGACCTGTCGAGCGCGTGGACGCCGGACCTCGCCGCGAACCCGTCCAGCGCGTCGGCGTCCCCTCTGGCCGTGAGCCCGTCTCGTGCGCCGTCACCCTGTTCGGCCGCGGACAGGGACCGGGCGGCGGCGAGGTGTCCCATCGATCCGATCGTCCGGCCGGGGTCGGCGACCGCCTCGCGCAGGGTCGCGGTGAACCCCTCGACCAGTCGTTCGACGGTCGCCCGGTCGAACAGGTCCGTCGCGAACTCGACGAAACCGTCGAGCCTGCCGGGTGCTCCGTCATCGCCCTGCCGGGAGATCAGGTCGAAGGTCAGGTCGAACCTGGCGGCACCGGTCCGCGCCAGCGTCCAGTCGCCGCCCTGGCCCCCGGGCTCGGGTCCGAGGTCGAGCCCGAGGTCCGGCGTGTTCAGCAGGCCGAGTGTGACCTGGAAGACCGGGTGGCGCGAGAGGTCGCGCTCCGGGTTGAGCCTCTCGACCACGAGGTCGAACGGGACGTCCTGGTTGGCGTACGCGGGCAGCAGGCTCTCGCGCACGCGGTCGAGCAGTTCGCGGAACGCCGGGTCGCCCGAGGTGTCGGTCCGCAGGACGACCATGTTGACGAAGAACCCGACCAGCTGGTCGAGCGCCTCGTCCGCGCGGCCCGCCGTCGGGCTGCCGACCACGATGTCCTGCCCGCAGCCGAGCCCGGTGAGCAGGCTCGCCAGCCCGGCGTGCAGCACCATGAACAGCGTGGCGCGGCTGGAGCGGGCGAGGTCCTCGAGCCCGTGGCGCAGCTCGGCGGGAACGGTGAACGCGACGACGTCCCCCCTGTTGCCCGCGACCGCGGGCCGCGGCCGGTCACGAGGCGGCGAAACCTCTTCCGGGAGGTCCGCCAGCCGCTCCGCCCAGTAGTCGAGCTGGGCGGACAGCACACTGGCCGGGTCGCCAGGATCGCCGAGCAGCTCACGGTGCCAGGCCGCGTAGTCGGCGTACTGCACCGGTAGCGGGGTGAAGCCGGGGTCCGATCCCGCGAGTCTGGCCCGGTAGGCCTGCGACAGGTCACGGCACAGCGATGTCAGCGACCAGCCGTCGGCCGCGATGTGGTGCAGCACCAGGAGCAGCACCGTCCGCCCACCGCCCGCGCCCGCACTTCCCCCACCGCTCGCACTTCTCCCACCGCTCCCGCCCGTGACCTCTTCCGCGTCTGTCCTGCCGGTGTCTCCTCCGGCGCCCTCTCCTGCGACGCGGAACAGCTCACCGCGCAGCGGAAGGTCCCGGGTGATGTCGAAGGGCCTGCGGGCCGCCGCCGCCAGCAGCTCGTCGAGCTCGGCCGCGGTGCAGATGGTGACCGTCAGCTCGGGCATCCGCTCACCGGCGGCGAGCACATGCTGCCACGGGCCCTGATCATCATGGTCATCGTCATCGTCCAGAAAGACGGTGCGCAGGCTCTCGTGCCGGGCGACGACGTCGGCCATGGATCGGCGCAGCGCGTCGGCGTCGACCTCGTGAGGCAGCCGGAAGATCAGGGGGATGTGGTAGCCGGGGTCGTCGTCATCCTGCAGCTGGTTGACGAACCACAGCCGCCGCTGCGCGTAGGACAGCGGGATCCGCTCGGGACGCGACCTGGGCGTCGGCGAGCTGGACTCCCCCGCCGCGGCCGTCGCCGGGCTGAGGACGCGAGCCGCCAGCTCGGCGACCGTCGGGGCCTCGAAGACCTCCCTCGCCTCGACCCTGACGCCGAAGGCGGCCTCGGTCCTGGCGGCCAGCCGCGTCGCCGCGAGGGAATGGCCGCCCAGGTCGAAGAAGCCGTCGTCGACGCCGACCCGGTCAACGCCGAGCACGTCGGCGAACAACCGGCACAGCAGTTCCTCTGTCTCCGACCTGGGCGCGGGCCCCGTAGTCTCCCGCACGGGCGCGGGCAGCGCCCGCGCGTCGAGCTTGCCGTTGTTGTTCAGCGGCAGCTCGTCCAGTACGACGAACGCCGACGGCACCATGTACCAGGGCAGCCGCTCACGCAGGTGGTCCAGCAGGACACCCGTCCAGGCGTCCCGGTCGTCTGCGGGAGCCGCCGGCACCACGTAGGCGGTCAGGGTCTTGTCGCCGTGCCGGTCCGCGGTGGCGACGACGGCGACCCGCGCGACGTCCTCGCGGCGGGAAAGCTGGTTCTCGACCTCGCCGAGCTCGATCCGGAACCCCCGGACCTTGACCTGGCTGTCACGCCTGCCGACGAACTCCAGCAGGCCGTCGGCGCGGCGCCGTACGATGTCGCCGGTACGGTACATCCGCGCGCCGTCACCGGCGAAGGGGTCGGCGACGAACCGCTGCGCGGTGAGCCCGGGCCGCGCCCAATATCCCCGTGCGACACCGCGCCCGCCGAGGCACAGCTCACCCTCGGCGCCGTCGGGGACCGGGCGCAGCCACTCGTCGAGCACATACGTGGCGACGCCCGCCATGGCCGACCCGATCGGCACCGGGCTGGGCACCGGTTCCTCGACCAGGTGGTAGGTGGCGAACACCGTCGCCTCCGTGGGGCCGTACACGTTGACGACGGACTTCGCCCCCGAGGCCGCGAGGGCGCGCTCGACGGCGACGGGCGAGGCGGCCTCGCCGCCCATCCACACCTGGCAGGGGCCCGCGAAGGCGTCGGGGTGCTGCTCGGTGAGCACGTTGAACAGCGAGGTGGTCATGAAAGTGCAGGTGACGGACTCCTCCGCGATCGTTCGCGCCAGCCCGCGCGCCTCGACGCGGCCCGGCGGGGCGACCACCACGCAGCCACCTCGCAGCAGCGGAACCCACATCTGGAACACGGAGGCGTCGAACTCCAGCGGGGAGTGCAGCAGGACCCGCTCCTCGATGCCCGCCCAGCAGGGGTCGGCCGCGAACGCGACCAGGTCCCGGTGACAGATCGCCACGCCTTTCGGGGTTCCCGTCGAGCCCGAGGTGTAGATGACGTAGGCGAGCCGCCCCGGCGCGATCGGCCGCGTGGCAGCGGCCCTCCCCTGGGCGGCCCTGCCCTGGCCTGACAGGTCGAGGTCCTCGCCGACGACCACCACGCGTGTGCCCGCCTCACAGAAGGCCCTGACGAAGTCGGCGCGCTCCCCCGAGTCGACGATTACCAGGCGGATCTCGCACTCGGTGAGGATCATCCGCAGCCTGGCGGCGGGCGAGCGGACATCGAGCGGAACGTAGGCGCCGCCCGACTTCACCGTCCCGACGATCGTGGCGACCACGTCGAGGCCGCGTTCCATGAGAATGCCGACCCGCTGCTCGGGATGAATCCCACAGTCGATCAGGAAACCGGCGACAATATCAGATATTTCAGCTAAACGGCCATACGAGAGAGCGACGCCGGACTGTTTGACAGCCGTCTCATCTCTGTTTTCCTGGACTTGTTCCGCGAAAACATCGACTATGGTGCGCGACTCGCCAAGCACCGGTGAATCCCCCCTCTCACACGTTCGCCATTGAAACATGACGTCGCTCGCCCATGTCAACGCGCGCCCTTCGCGCCCCGGTGCCGTCCGGCTGTCCCGCCGGCGGGACAGCGCTCCCTCCCCGCCTGTGCCGCTTGACGTTCACCGGCGATCTGGTTCAATCGGTCGAAAGTGACGTGGAGGATAACTCATACAAAAGCTATGCAGGATCACACGGGGAGTGATTTATCCATCCCTCGGCGCACGCATACCGGCCGCGAACAAAAAGGGAAAAGGGACTGCATTGCTGGACAACATTCACGTTCACCGTTTTTCGCGAACGACCATTTCCGCTGACTTTAAGGAGCTCCTTTCCGCACGTAGGGAACGACTCTCCGAAGATCTCGCGCACGGGCGGACTCCGAGCCGCTATTTCCCGGTTCTCTCGGTTCTCGCACCTGTGATGACGCAGGCGGAGGGCGAGATCACCTACCCCGGCGACCCGATGTGCCTCTACGCGGCACTCTCCGTCTCGGTGCACAACGCCGTGCACGACGCGGGCCCACTCGAACTGGCCGAGCACTACAACGACCTGGCTCCCGAGTGGACCCGGTTTCCCGGCGCCGACTACCGCCTGAGCGCGGGAGGCGACGGCTACCGGCCGTACACCGAGTCGCCGAACACCGACCAGACCGTCTTCGACCCGCGGGTCTGGGACCGGGAGGCACGGGCCCGCTGGATCGGGCTGCTGCGTGAGACGCAGCCCAGGGTCGTGCTGATCAGCAGCGTCTCACCGGCGCACCGCTACGCCCTGAGCATCGCGAAGCTGGTGAAGACCGAGGTCCCGAACGCCTACGTGATCCTGGGCGGGCGTCACGTCGACGAAACGATCAGCTGCGTCCCCGGCAAGGGCACTCTCATGCTCGCGCCGAGCAGCACGCTCACGGTCATGGACGACGGCCGGGTGCCGCGCGTGATCGACGCCACCATCTCCGGCGAGGCCTACCACTCACTCGACCTGCTCATGCGCGCCGTCGCGCTCTCCGTGGACCTGAACACCCGGTGGGCCGTTCCCTCCGGGGTACGTCACCACCTCGAGGAGCTGCTGCGCGTCCACGGGGTCACCCCTGGCCGCTCCCTCATCACCCTGATCGCCGGCGACGCCGTGCACGCCTATCCCCAGGAGGGGGCCAAGCTCGACCTCGCCGCGCTGCCCTCGCCGTACGAGGCGTTCGCGATCCGGTCCAGGTTCCCGGTCTTCGTCGACGGCACGACCGGCGAGATCCAGCGGACGGCGCACGTGATGGTGTCGAACGCGTGCCCCTACCAGTGCAACTTCTGCTCGGAGACGGCCAAGCTCGCGGGCGGCCTGAAGAAGTTCAGCCAGACGTCCGCCGGAATCGAACGGGTGTGCGAATATATCGGCTACGGCGCGGAGGCCATGTTCTTCGACGACTCCGTCTTCTGGAGCGGCACCTTCCGCGACATCACCGACTTCTGCGCCGAGCTGGGGAGGATCCGCCGGGCCCCCGCGGACGAGCTGGACGAGGGCCATCTGCGTTTCCTCAGGACGGACGCGGACCTCCTGCGCCTGCGGAACCTGCAGTGGGGGGCGCAACTGACCGTGGACGTGCTGGTCGGGCTGCACTCGGCAGAGGAGAGCGGCCGAATCCTCGACATGATGCGCGAGGCGGGGTGCACCTACGTCTACATCGGCATCGAGAGCATGTCCACGCAGGTGATGGACAGGATCCACAAGAACCTCCGCCGCGTCGAGGGGCGCAGCTGGGCGCTGAAGGTGCGCGAGGCGACGTCGCTGGTCAAGGCACACGGGCTCAGGGTCGGCACGTCCGTCCTCTTCGGGCTCGACGGGGAGACCCGCGCCAGCATCGACGAGACGATCACGGGGGTGAGCGAGCTGATCGACGACGGGCTCATCGACCTCGCCAGCCCGAACATCCTGACCTACCACCCCGCGACGCCGATCACCCGGATCCACGGGATGACCGACAAGCTTGACTACCACTCGCCGTGGGTCGACAACCGCAAGCCGTACATCTACTTCGAGGAGGCCTTCCCCGGCGTCGTGTCCGTCACACTGACGGAGGACGACCTCTGGTACATCCACAACGAGACGGAAAGACGCTGGGGCGCCACGCGCAACGACAGCGCGCCGGTGCCGCTCGAACAGGACCTCGACAGGACTCTCGACAGGACTCTCGACAGGACAAGGTGAGCGCCCGATGACCCTGGAAGCCCTCGACCTGGCCACGCTGTCCCGGCGTGACGGGGAGAAGTGGGCGTCCGCCCCTGACGGCGTGCTGCCCGCCTGGGTCGCGGACATGGACTTCCCGATCTCGCCGGTCATCCGGCGCGCGCTGGTCAACCGCATCGACACCGACCTCGGATACCCCGCGTGGTACGACGAGTCGGACGGCGGGCCGCTGGGCGAGGCGTTCGCCGAGCGCATGCTCGGACGCTTCGGGTTCGCCGCCGACCCCACGCACGTCAGGCTGTTCACCGACATCAACCAGGCGATGCAGGTCGCGCTGCACTTCGGCACCTCGCCCGGCGATCCGGTCGCGCTGCACGCACCGGTCTGCCCCCCGTTCACCGAGATGCTCCTCAAACTGGGGCGCCCGCCCAGGGCCGTGCCGATCCGCTGGCACGACGAGCGGTGGCAGCTCGACCTCGACCGGCTCGCGGACGAGGTTCGCGGACGCGACGGCGTCCCGTGCCGCGCGCTGTTCCTGGTGAACCCGCACAACCCGACGGGACGGGTCTTCCTGCGTGACGAGCTTGAGGAGCTGGCCAGGCTCGCGGTCGAGCACGACCTGCTGGTGATCTCCGACGAGGTCCACGCCGAGCTGACCTACGACGGGTACCGGCACATCCCGTTCGCCGCGATCTCCGAGGCCGCCGCGGCACGCACGGTGACGATCACCTCGGGCAGCAAGGCGTTCAATCTGGCCGGTGTCCGCTGCGCCGTCGCGCACATCGGCGTCAAGGAGGTCCGCGACGCCGTCGACGCGCATCGCGGGATCCTGTTCGGCCAGGTGAACGCCCTCGGGGTCGACGCGCTGAGGGCCGCCTGGACCGGCGGGGACACCTGGCTGGACACCGTGAAGACGTTGCTCGCGCGTAACCGGCTGCGGGTGGCGGAACGACTGCCCGAGGGCATCGGCTACCGGCTGCCTGAGGCGACCTACCTCGCGTGGCTTGACTGCCGTGCCCTCGGTCTCGGCGAGGATCCGTCCGCGTTCTTCCTGGACAGGGCCAAGGTGATGCTCTTCAGGGGCTCGGAGTTCGGCCCCGAGGGCAGGGGGTTCGCCCGGCTGAACTTCGCCACGTCTCCCGCGGTGCTCGACGAACTGCTCGACCGGATACGCGCGGCCGTACCCGGCTGACCGACCCGGCGGGAACCGGACGCGCGTCGCCCCGGACCCGCAGACCGACGCGATGGAGGTTCTTCCGATGCCGGAAACGCCTGGTACGGCGCAGCCACGCGGCCCCAGAGAGGAGATCCTGTGCGGGTTGTTCGCCGAGGTGCTCGGCTTGGCGGACGTCGGCGTCGACGACAACTTCTTCGGCATGGGCGGGCAGTCGCTGCTGGCGACACGCCTGGTCAAGCGCATCCGCACGGTGCTGGGCGCCGCGATCGGCGTGCGCGCGGTCTTCCAGGCGCCGACGGTCAGGGAGCTGCTCGGCCGTCTCGACGGCGGACGGGACCGGCCCGGCGTGACGGCGGTCTCCCCCAGGCCGGAGACGGTGCCGCCCTCGCCGGGGCAGCGCCGCCTGTGGTTCCTGGACCGGCTTGAGGGCCCGAGCCCCACGTACAACATGCCGATCGCCACCCGGGTCCGCGGCGTGCTCGACCTCCGGGCGCTGGCCGCCGCGCTGGGTGACGTCGTGGGCAGGCACGAGAGCCTGCGGACGGTGTTCGCCGAGCACGAGGGCGAGCCCGTGCAGCGGATCCTGGAGGACGCCCGGATCGAGGTCGCGCTCACCGAGTGCCCGCCCGCGGAGCTGGAGGCCGCGGTGGCGAGGGCGTGCGCCCACGTGTTCGACCTGGCGACGGACCCGCCGCTGTACACGGAGGTGATCACCGCGCAGCCCGGCGAATGCGTGCTCGTGCTGGTGCTGCACCACATCGCGGGTGACGGATGGTCCATCGACCTGCTGGGGGCCGACCTGTCCTCCGCGTACGCGGCGCGGCTGCGCGGCCACCCGCCGGAGTGGGAGCCGCTACCGGTGCAGTACGCGGACTACGCCCTGTGGCACCGTGAGGTGCTCGCCGGGGAGAACGCGGAGCGGCTCGCCCACTGGACGGAGAAGCTGCGCGACCTGCCGGAGGAGCTGGCGCTGCCGACCGACCGGCCCTGCCCGCCGAAACCGGGCAACCGCTGCGGCCGCGTGCACGTCCCGCTCGACGCCGAGCTCGACCACGCGTTGCGGGGGCTCGCGCGCAGCCGCCACGCGACGGTCTTCATGGTGGTTCAGGCCGCCCTGGCGGCGCTGCTGACCAGGCTGGGCGCGGGCACCGACATCCCACTCGGCACGGTCGTCGCGGGACGCGGCGAGGAGGCGCTCGACGACCTGGTCGGCTTCTTCGTCAACACCCTGGTGCTGCGCACCGACACCTCGGGCGACCCCACGTTCGCCGAGTTGCTCGGCCGGGTGCGCGAGACGGACCTGGCTGCGTACGCCAACCAGGACCTCCCGTTCGACCATGTGGTCGAGGCGCTCAACCCCGTCCGCTCCCTCTCCCGCCACCCGCTGTTCCAGGTCGCGCTGTCCTGGGCCGAGGGCGGAGTCCTCGCGCTCGACCTCGCGGGCGCGGAGTGCCTGCCGGGCACCGCCGTGGCCCAGGGAGCCAAGTTCGACCTGGACTTCGCGTTCGAGCGCCGGAGCACCGATAGCGGTGCCGGGGGCGACGGAGATGCCGGGGGCATCGACCTCACGATCACCTACGCGACCGGCCTGTTCGACGAGTCCACGGTCGTCACGCTGGCCGAACGGTTCACGCGGATCCTCCGCCAGGTGGTCACGGCGCCGGAGACTCGGCTGAGCGCTCTGGAGGTGCTGTCCCCGCGCGAACGTGAGCGAATCCTGACCGGCTGGAACGACACCGCGTCGCCCCGGCGGACGTGCTCGGTCGTCGAGGTGTTCGGCGAACGCGCCGCCGCGACGCCCGACGCGGTCGCCGTCGTCTCGGACCGTGAGCGGCTCACGTACGGCGAGCTGGAAGAGCGTGCCGGTCATCTGGCCGCCGCACTGGCCGAGGCCGGTGTCGGCGCGGGCACCGTGGTGCCGTTGCTGATGGAGCGTTCTGCCGGGCTGATAGTGGCGCTGCTCGCCGTACTGCGGGCCGGGGCGGCCTACCTTCCGGTGCACACCGCCTACCCGGTGACCCGGATGCGGGCGATCGTCGAGGAGACCGGATGCCCCGTCCTGCTGGTCGACCACGCGTACGGCGGGCACGAGCTCGCCGTGGGGCGGCGGGTGCTGGTGGTGGACGCGAGCGGCGGTCTCTCCCGCCCCCGCACCGAGGAGCGCGACGGGCGGGAGAGGCGGCACAGGAGAACGGCCCCGGAGAGCCCCCCGCCCCACCCGCTCGGCGAACCCCGAAGCCCCCTCGACACGACCCAGAAACCACTCGACGAGCCCAGAACCTCGCTCAGCACAGCTCAGAAGCCACTCGACGAACCCCGGAGCCCACTCGACAAGGCCTGGCCGGAAGACCTCGCCTACGTCATGTACACCTCGGGGTCGACCGGCGAGCCCAAGGGCATCGGCGTGACCCACCAGGGCGTCGTCGACCTCGCGCTGGACCCGATGTGGGAGGTCGGCCCCGCGGACCGGGTGCTGTTCCACGCCCCCCACGCCTTCGACGCCTCCACCTACGAGATCTGGGTACCGCTGCTCACCGGCGCCCGCGTGGTCGTCGCACCTCCCGGCCAACTCGATGCGCCGACGCTCGAACGGCTGATCCGCGAGAACGACGTGTCCCACGTCCACCTCACCGCGGGATTGTTCCGGGTCGTCGCCGAAGACCTCACCGGCTGTTTCACCGGCGTGCGCGAGGTGCTCACCGGCGGCGACGTCGTCTCCCCCCTGGCCGTCGGCGCGGTGCTCGAGTCGTGCCCCGAGACGACCGTGCGGACGCTGTACGGCCCCACCGAGATCACCCTGTGCGCCACGTGGACGCGGTGGCGGACCGGTGACCGGCCCACCACAACCGTCCCGCTCGGACGTCCGATGGCCAACACGCGCGCGTACGTGCTGGACGACGCGCTGCGCCCCGTGCCGCCCCGGGTGCCCGGCGAGCTGTATCTCGCCGGGGCCGGGCTGGCACGCGGGTACGTCGGGCGGCCGGGCTTGACCGCGGCACGGTTCGTCGCCTGCCCGTTTGGCGAGGCGGGTGAACGGATGTACCGGACGGGCGACGTCGTCCGCTGGGACGAGGAAGGACGGCTGATCTTCCTCGGGCGCACCGACGACCAGGTGAAGATCCGCGGCTTCCGCGTCGAGCCCGGCGAGGTCGAGGCGGTGCTGGCGAGCGCCCCCGGGGTCAGACAGGCCACGGTGGTCGTGCGGGAGGACAGACCCGGCGACAAACGCCTGGTCGGCTACGTCGTGACCTCACCGGCCGCATCGTCACAGAGCACACCCTCTGGGGGCGTCCCCGCGCCGAGCACGGCGCCGCCGGGCGCGTCATCGAAGGACATCGGATCGGCGGACACCACATCGACGGATGCCGCCCGGTGCCGTGACCATGTGGCCGGGCTGCTGCCGGAGTACATGGTGCCGTCCGCGGTGGTGGTGCTGGAGGCGTTCCCGGTGACCGCGAACGGGAAGCTGGACCGGCACGCGCTGCCCGCTCCCGTCCACCGGGCGCAGCCGGGGGGCCATCCGCCCCGGACCCCGCGCGAGGCCGTCCTGTGCGAGTTGTTCGCCGAGGTGCTGGGGGTGTCCGAGGTCGGCGTGCATGACAGTTTCTTCGACCTCGGCGGACACTCCCTGCTGGCCGTCCGCCTGGTCAGCCGTGCCCGCGCCGTACTCGGTGTCGAGGTGGGCGTGTCGGCGTTGTTCGCGGATCCGACGGTGGCCGGACTCACCGGACACCTCGGCGGGGAGACCACCGGCGTCCCCGCCGTCCTGTCCTACCGTTCCGGCGGCGAGCTGTGCCCGGTCTTCCTGATTCCCGCGGCGAACGGGCTGGGATGGTGCTACTCCGCCCTGCCCCGGCACCTCCCCTCCGGCCACCCGGTGCACGCCTTCCAAGACCCACGGCTGGTCGGCGGGCACGTGCACCCGCTGTCCGTGCCCGACCTGGCGGCCGCCTACCTGGAACGGATACGCGCGATCCAGCCCCGCGGGCCGTATGTCGTCGCGGGCTGGTCCTTCGGCGGCACGGTCGGCCAGCAGATCGCCGCCGACCTGACGGCTGCGGGCGAGGAGGTCGCGCTGCTCGTCCTGCTGGACTCCTATCCCGGCGACGTCAGAGGCCTGTCCTTCGGCGACCCCGGAAACCCCGCCACCGAGCGGGAGCTGATCCGCACCGCCCTGGACGGCGTCACCGCGCCTCCCGGCTCCGGCGGCTCCGCGCTCAAGACGGCGCTGCGAGAAGCGGGAAGCCCGCTCGCGGCGCTGGACGA
Source organism: Streptosporangium sp. NPDC051023 (assembly GCF_040689595.1). Classification (NCBI taxonomy): domain Bacteria; kingdom Bacillati; phylum Actinomycetota; class Actinomycetes; order Streptosporangiales; family Streptosporangiaceae; genus Streptosporangium; species Streptosporangium sp. NPDC051023. The sequence continues at coordinate 74,688 of NZ_JBFBCE010000006.1, forward strand.
GACCACCATCGGCGACCTGGTGGCGGTCGCCGGGGAGAACGCCCGCGCGATGGCCGCGCACACCGCCGTCCCCTTCACCGGCCCGGCCCTCTGCTTCGACGCCACCCTCCAGGACGTCCGCGCCTCCGAAACCTGGCGCCCGTTCCTGCCCGCCCTGACCGCCCACGGCGTCCCGTGCGACCACAACGGCATCGTCAGTTCCGACGCCCTGGGCAAGATCGCCCCCGTCCTCGCGAAACACCTGCCGGATCCCGGCTGAGGTTCCGGCCGAACGTTCTTCCGAGCACACCGGCAGGGTCGGAACCTCAGCGGAGGCCTCTGCCGGTGATAGCGAAGATCGTCATAGACTGGCGGATCATGGACTGGGTCGAGCAGGTCGCCGGGATCCGGCGCTGGAGCAGGGGCGGCGAGCGAGCACCGCACAAGCCGCTTCTCCTGCTGTACGTCCTGGGACGTTTCCAGCGGCACGGCAACAGCCCGATCCTGTTCAGCGCCGCTGAGGCGGAGCTCAGAAACCTGCTCAAGGAGTACGGCCCGCCGCGCGAGACCAGCCCCGGCTATCCCTTCCACCACCTGGCCAGCGACGGCCTGTGGCTGGTCGAAACCACTACCGGGCCGGGCAGCCCGGGACCGGAGCTGGGCCGTCTGCGCGAGAGTCAGGCGTCCGGCCGCCTTCATCCGGATCTGGCCCGCGCCTTGGCCGAGGAGCCGGACCTGGTCACCCGGATCGCCGGCTTCCTTCTCGACGCGAACTTCGCCCCCTCCCTGCACGCCGATCTGTGCCTGCTCGTCGGCCTCGATCTGGAAACTCCGCGGGCCGCCGGGAGGATCGGGACGAACGGCGTCGCCACACGCCGGGATCCCGCTTTTCGCAGGCGGGTGCTCATGGCCTACGAGTACGCGTGCGCGTTCTGCGCTTACGACGGCTGGCTGGACGGCACGGCGGTCGGGCTGGACGCCGCGCACGTGCGCTGGTGGGCCTTCGACGGCCCCGACGAGCCGGCCAACGGGCTGTGCCTGTGCGCGATCCACCACAAGCTGTTCGACAAAGGCGTCCTCGGGCTGAGCCCGGAACGCACGGTGACCGTCTCGGCCAGATTCGTCGGCCGCTCGGCCTCTGCCCAGGACATGGTGCTGGCCCTGGCCGGACGCCCCGTCCGCGCCCCGCAACCGGGCCTGGACCCCGTCGACCCCCGCCACATCGCCTGGCACAACCGCCAGGTCTTCCGAACCCCGGCCCGTACCTTCTGACCCCGTTCTCACCACACCGTGCCCAAGCCGAGGCCACACGGTACGGCTCATCGTGGCCGTCACCGATCACATTTGAACGCTCCATATCGACGTCATCGACGCCGGATCGACCGGGCGGCGGCCGTACGTCCGCCCTGCCATGAGCCCCGACAGCGGCGGCGGGTGCAAGGTGGATCGCACTGCTGTACGGCCTGGCGCGATAACCGGAACACTCAACCGATACACCCACCCAACTGCTCATATCCGACATTCTTCGCTATACCCTCAAAACGACTCTCGCCATTCCTCAATAAATGAGGGCTGCCATTCGCAATATGCTTCACTGCCTCTGGACAGAGAAGAACCTTCCTTTCCCCGCATCGAGAAGGGTGCGATGAGTCAGCCCTCCAGCACTCAGTTCACCGGAAACCCCCACGTCGTCCGGCTGTCGGCGAGCCTGCTCGACCGCCGGGACGCCGACTGCGACTACTTCGCGGCCGTCAAGGCCCGCCCGCAGCTGTGGCCGCAGCCGTACGAGAAGCGCAGATACGCGCCGTGGGAGACCTTCCCGCTCGGTCTGGTCATGGAGGCGCTGAACCTGGCCGAGTTCGAGGCCGCGCCGATCGAGGAGGCTCTGACGAGGGCCCTCGGCAACGCCCGCAACAGCGTGCATCCCGGGGTCGCCACCTGGGTCCGGCACGCCTGCCACACCTACCTGGAGACGGCCGAGAGCCTGGCGGCCATGCTCGCCTCCGAGGGAGTGGAACTCAGACCCGAGCGCAACCCCCGGATCGTCCAGGGCGGCCGGTCCCCCACGGAGATGCGCTCCCTCACCGTCTGGGGCCGCTGGTACGGCTCGCCGGACGGCGCGGTGGTGGAGTTCCGCAGGATGCGCCTGCGCCGTCCCCTGGGCACCGCGGACATCCCATCCACTCAGGCGATGGCGTACGTCGCGGCGGCCGACAGGCAGGTGACGGATCCGGCGGAGCTGTACACCGCGATCCCCGTCCCGGTGCGGCCCGTTCCCGTACCGGGACGGGTGCGGATCGTCGAGGTCGGGCTGACCACCGGCATGGATCAGGTCCTTCTCGACACGACGGACCTGGAGAGGATCCACGGCACCTACGCCTCGAACGTCAGGCCCGTGACGGTCCGGCTGCTGGCCGGGAACGGCCGGACCCCCGGACACGACTGCGCCGAGTGCAAGGCACGGGCCTCCTGCGAGGCCCTCGCGCACACCCCGGGGCTGCTCGGCCTCGACGACCGGGGCACACACCGGCGGACGTGGTCGATCACGACGTCCCGCTACTACCAGGTCTGCCCGGCACAGGCTCACCTGCGGGAGTTGCGGCTCCCCGGCGACTGGGAGACGAGTCCCGCGGCCGAGCGCGGCCAGCACGTGCACTCGTGGCTCGAGGCCGCGCACAGGCGGGAGAGGCCCTGCTCCGTGGCAGACCTTCCCGAGGTGGACGCCGACGACTGCGGCATCGCCGATGAGCTGATGGAACGGCAGGAGTACGCCCAGGCCAGGCCGTACCTGCTCCAGCATCTGGGGGTGTGCCCGCTGCGCGGCCCGGGCGAGGTCTCCGAGGTCAGGCCCGAGCCGAAGGTCGCCGCCTACGACGCGCATGCCGACGTCGTGGTGCTCTCCCACCCCGACCTCCTGCGCCGGGTGGACGGACGGCTCGTCTACCGCGAGCAGAAGACGTCGGCGGCGCCACGCGGCATCACCGCGGAGAACGCGCTGGAGATGGTTCCGCAGCTCGCCCTGGCGATCAGCCTGATCTCCGCGGGTGTCTTCGGGGATACCGATGGGCTGGTCGAGCTGGAGCAGCTCACCCCGGCCTCGGCCGAGGTGCTCACGTTCGACGCGACCGACCCGGCGACGGTCTCGGCCGCCGGGCAGGTCGTCCTCGACCGTGTCCGGGCCTGGCACCGCGATGTCACCTTCCACGCGACCCCGGGTCCCTGGTGCCAGTTCTGCCCGGTGTCCCGCTGGTGCCCGGACGCCTCCGGCTCCCCCGCGCGTACGGTGGACGGCCTCGTGTTCGACCCCGTCACCGGGGAACTTCTGGCGGGCCCCGGCCTGGCCGACAGCCACGTCGAAGCGATCGCCGCCACCCTCTCCGAACCCGAACCCGACGACGAACCCCCGTTCTGAGAGGGCGACGAACAGCCGTGAACGCGCTTCTGTCCATGGACGAAGCCTCCGAATAATCCCCCTGACACATTTGTTCGAGCCGGGAACCGATGAAAACGCTCCGAGGCACAAATTCGGACGGGTTATCCAGGACACCACGCCGTCTTCCCGCCTCGGAGCGCCTGCCTCAGGCAAAATGACACGGTGATTGACCCATCACAGGCAAGTCACCGGAATCCTCAGCCCTTCGCCCATCTGAGCGCGCCAAACGCGCCCCTCTATCGCCAGGTGTTACACGCGTTCGCGCGGGCGAAAGAACGCTTCGTCGTGCACTTGCGGCCCGAGGACATCGCGGCCGAGCTGAGAAGGGACGGCGGCGAGCAGCTCACGCAGGCGCTGGACAAGCTCGTCGAGTGGGGAAACCTGCGGGCCGACGCCGACACCGGCAGGGTCACCTCCGTCGAGGACTTCCACCGCAAACGGTTCCTGTTCCAGCTCACCGCAGCGGGACACGCCGCCGAGCAGGCCATCGCCTTCTACGAGGAGGCGATCGGCCGGCGCGGTGTGCTCCAGTCGGTGGCGCTGAGCGACATCGCCGGTCAGCTCCAGGCCCTGCGTGAGCTCGCCGCGCAGGCCGACCCCGATCCCGTCAAGGTCCACCTCCTGCTGCTCTCCCTGGCCGAACGGTTCTCCTCGCTGGCCGACAACGCTCAGGCGTTCATGGCCTCGCTGCGCCGCGCGATCGACTTCTCCGACGGCGACGTCGAGGGGTTCGTCGCCTACAAGGAACGGCTGATCGACTACATCGACCGTTTCATCGCCGATCTGGCCAACTCCGGGGCCCGCATAGCCCTGCTCCTGACCGATCTGGAGGCCCACGACCACGGCAGGCTGCTGCGGCTGGCCGCCCGGCGCGAGGCGGCGGACGCCGTACCCGAGGGAGCGGATGAGGCCGAGGCGTACGGCAGAGCCGAAGCCGCGGCCCACGCCTCCTGGGAGAATCGCTGGCAGGGACTCAGGGAGTGGTTCGTCTCCCGTGACGCGGGCCGCCCCTCCCAGGCCCGCCTGCTGCGGCAGTCCGCGGTGACGGCCATCAAGCAACTCCTCGACGCCGTCGGCCTGCTCAACGAGCGGCGTTCCGGCCGTTCGGACCGCTCGGCCGACTTCCGCGCCCTGGCGCGCTGGTTCGCCGAGGCACCGGACGAGCAGGCGATGCACCGCCTCTGGCGGGCGGCTTTTGGGCTGTCGCCCGCACGGCACCTCACCGTCACCGCCGAGACGCTGTCCGCCTGGAAGGAGGGGGACCTCACTCCCGGCACGTCGTGGCGTGACGCCCCGCCGATCCGGATCTCCCCCCAGCTGCGCATGACCGGCTCCTACGAACGCCGGGGCAAGCCGAACAGGATCCAGGATCGTTCCCTGGCCCGCAGGCTCCTGCTGGAACACGCCGAACGGGAAGCCGCCGAGACCGCCGCAGCGCGGGCCCGGCTGCGCACCGAAGGCCCGACTCTCCTGTCCGAGTTGGACGTCCTCGACCCACGGGCGTTCCGGCTCTTCCTTTCGCTCATCGGCGACGCTCTGGCCGCCCGTCTCCCGGGGGAAACCGAGGTGAAGGCGGTGAGCGGCGACGGCTCGATGGAGATACGGCTCTCCCCCGTGCCCGGTGGGGGGCAGGTCGAGATTCATACCGCCGACGGAGTGCTCACCGGACCCGAGCACCTCATCGAGATCACCAACTTGATGGAGGTCTCGTGACTCCCGAGGAGGAGACGGCCCGGCGGCGGACCGCACTCCGTGCCCTGCTGACGAAGCCGCTGCTCACTGTCGAGAACGACGCCGACAGGCTCGCGCTCGTGCGCCAGCACATCGCCGAGCTGCGCGACTGGCTCACCCGGGAGACGGGCTGGCGGCTGCTGGCCGACGCGGAGACGGCCAGGTTGTTCAAGACCGTCCCGGACGGCGACGACGCCACCCGTCCGGCTCGGGGCCGGGCCGGGGAGCCGTTCGGCCGTCACCGTTACGTCGTCCTCTGCCTGGCGCTGGCCGTACTGGAGCGGGCGGACGCGCAGACCACGCTCGGCCGGCTCGCCGAGGGAGTGCTGAACTCGGCGGCCGAGCCGGAGCTGGACTTCGCCTTCACCCTGGACAGCCGGGCGGAGCGAGCCGACCTCGTGGCGGTGGTGCGCATGCTGCTCGAGTGGGGGGTGCTGCGCAGAGTCGCCGGTGACGAGGACGCCTACCTGTCGGCCACCGGGGATGTCCTCTACGACGTACGCAGGCACGTCATGGCCACGCTCCTGGTCACGGCACGCGGACCGTCCACGATCGGCGCCACCTCCTTCGAGGAACGACTGGCCCAGCTCGTCGCGGAACCCGTCGCCGACACCGAGAGCCTGCGGAATCAGGCGATTCGCCGGCGGCTCACCCGCAGGCTTCTGGAGGATCCCGTCGTCTACTACGACGACCTGGACGAGGCCGAGCGCGCCTATCTCGTCTCCCAGCGTCACGCGATCGTCCGCAGGGTCGAGGAGGCCACCGGGCTGGTCGCCGAGATCCGCGCCGAGGGGATCGCGATGGTCGACCCCGACGACGAGCTGACCGACGTGCGCATGCCCGAGCAGCGCACCGACGGGCACGTCACCCTGCTGGTGGCCGAGCATCTGTCCACCCGGTCCGCCCAGGATGGAGTGGCTTTGGAGGAGTTGCGTGCCTTCGTACGGCAGGCCGCCACGAAGCACGCCTCCTTCTGGCGCAAAGGCGTGACCGATCCCGGTGCCGAAGACGGGCTTCTCGCCGTGGCCCTGGAGAAACTGACCGCCCTCCGTCTGGTCGAGGTTCGCGAAGAGCGCGTCCACGGCCTGCCCGCCATCGCCCGCTACGCCCTCGACACCCCCGTCATCCGAGGACAGTGATGCTCCCAACCCCTACCTCAGAACGTTGGAAGCCCCTGCGAGCCGGGCTCGTCGACATGTTCCATTACGACGTGGAGGAGTTCCACTTCCACGACGGGCGGCTGCTGCTGCGCGGCAACAACGGCACCGGCAAGTCCAAGGTGCTCGCCCTGACCCTGCCGTTCCTGCTCGACGGGGAACTCGCCCCGCACCGCGTCGAGCCAGACGGCGACCGTCAGAAACGGATGGAGTGGAACCTCCTGCTGGGCGGCAGACACCCGCACCCCGAACGGCTGGGGTACACATGGCTGGAGTTCGGCCGGTGCTCGGCCGACGGAGGCATGGAGTTCCGGACCGTCGGCTGCGGGCTGAAAGCGGTCAAGGGCCAGGGCATCGCCAAGCACTGGTTCTTCGTCACCGGTCAGCGGATCGGTGACGGGCTGGAGCTGATGTCTCCCGCCGGAGTCGTGCTCACCCGCGAGAAACTCCGGGAGGCCGTCAACGGGCGTGGCATGCTCTACGACCGGGCCGTCGACTACCGCAGGGCCGTGGACGAGGCCCTGTTCGGCCTGGGCGAGCACCGCTACGAGGCGCTGGTCAACCTGCTCATCCAGCTCCGCCAGCCGCAGCTGTCGAAGAAGCCCGACGAGAGGATGCTCTCGCGGGCGCTCACCGAGGCGCTGCCGCCGATGAGTCCCGCTTTGATCACCACCGTGGCCGAGGCGTTCCGCGGGCTCGACGAGGAACGTGACGCGCTGCGGGCGCTGGAGGAGACCCGCGGGGCCGCCTCCGACTTCCTCGGCCACTACCGCAGGTATGCCCGGATCGCTGCCAAACGCAAGGCCGCGGCGCCCCGCCTGACCCACAGCCGCTACGAGCACCTTGGGCGTGATCTTCTCGACGCCGAGGCTCGTCACGCCGAAGCTCAGGCCGAGCTGGAGACGGCGCAGTCGCGGCTCACCGAGCTGGCGGCGGCGCGGGTCCGCCTGGAAGCCCGCGGACAGGCGCTCCAGCAGAGCCCCGAGATGCGTGACGCCGAACGGATCAAGCAGGCCGGTGAGGAGGCCGAGCGGCAGACCCGGCACGCGCGTGCCAAGGAAAAGGACCGGGACGACCTGGCGACGGAGACCGTGCGCCGTCAGAAACGGGCAGACAGCGCCCAGGAGAAGGCCGAGCAGGCCGCACATGACTGGGACACCGCGCGGAGCCAGGCGAACACGGCGGCACGACGGGCCGGATGCGAGCGCGCTCACCTGGAGATCACCGCCCGATGGGAGATGGATCCCGCCGCCTCTCGCCGGGACGCCGAGTCCCTGGCCGACCGGCGGTCGCAGGCGGTGGCCGAGCTCGACCGGCTGCTTTCGGCCGTGGACCGGGCCCGGAGCAGGTTCGAGGCCGCCCGAGCGGAGGTGGACCGTCTGACCGGAGAGATCCAGGCCTCCGGTGAGCGGATCGCCACCGCCGAGTCGACTGTCCGGCGGCAGGCGACCGACCTGGCCGACGCTTACGTCTCCTACCTCGCCGGCGTGGTGGAGCTGCGGATCGACGATCCGGATGAGCTCCTGACAGCTCTGGAGTCCTGGGCCGAGACCGCCGAGGGCCAGAACCCGGCGGTGCCGGCCATCGACGACGCAGCGCGGGCCGCCACAGCCGAGCTAGGCCGCAGGGAGGCCGAGCTCGGTGCCGAGCTGCGGGAGCAGCGGCAGCGAGCCGTGGCCGTCCAAGAGGAGATGGCACGGTTGGAGGCGGGCGGCCACGACGCCCCGCCTGCCCCACACACCCGCCCTTCCGGGGTACGCGACGGCCGCCCGGGAGCACCTCTGTGGAAGGTGGTCGACTTCGCCGAGGCCGTCTCCGGAGACCACCGCGCCGCCCTGGAGGCGGCGCTGGAGGCCTCGGGAATCCTGGACGCCTGGGTGACTCCCGAGGGGACCCTCCTCACGGTGGACGACACGGTCGTCCTGACCGGCTCTCCCATCACCGGCCCCTGCCTTTCCGCCGTACTACGCCCGGCCGTCGATCGCGCGGACTCACAGGCGGCCGCGCTACCGGACTCCGCCGTCCATGCCGTTCTCGCCGGAATCGGGCTTGGGCCCGGCGCGGCGACCTGGGTCACGGTGGACGGGCGCTGGGCCAACGGCGTGCTCGGCGGCTCCTGGCACAAACAGAGTGCCGTCCACATCGGTGAAGGAGCGAGAAAGACCGCCCGGCGGGCCCGGCTGGCGGTTCTCGCCGAGGAACTGGCCCAGGTGCGCGGGACCATCACGGAGTTGGACGAGAAGCTGAAGGCGCTCGCCGTACGGCAGGGCACACTCGCCGTCGAGCACCGCGCGCTGCCGTCCGACGCCTCACTGCGTGAAGCCCATGTCAGGCTGGCCACCGAGCACGGCCGCAGACGTGAGCTCGACGGCGCCCGCACCACCGCCGTCCAGACCGTGGCCACTCGACAGGGCGAGGTGACCGTGGCTCAGGAGCAGGCGGCGGAGTTCGCCGGAGATGTCGGGTTGTCACCGGATAAAGATGGGCTCGCCGAGGTCCGGAACGGCGTGGCGGACTACCGGCTGGCCCTGGCCGGCCTCTGGCCCGCGGGTAAGGCGCTGTTCGCCGCCCGCCAGGCGGCGGAGGAGACAACGGAGGAGCTGTCCCTGGCCCGTGAACGGCACGCCGAGGCCGCCGAGATCGCGGCGGAGGCACGTGAGCGCGCGGAGGCCGCGTCGGAGGCTCACCGGGCACTGGTGGAAACCGCCGGAGCCGCCGTAGAGGAGCTCTACCGCCGTCTCGACGAGGTACGGCGGGCGCTGACGGAGCGGGAAGCCGCCGAACGCGCCACCCGCGAACAGGAACGGGCCGCACTGATCAAGCGCGGCAAGGCCGAGGGCAAGCGTGAGACCCTGCGTGGCGAGATCGGGGAGGCCGAACGACAGCGCGACACGGCCGTCGCCGAGTTCCGCGGGTTCGCCGCCACCGGCCTGATCGGCATCGCCCTGCCCGCGCTGGAGATCCCCGACCCCACCGCCGAATGGGCGGCCACCCCCGCCGTACTGCTGGCCCGTGCCGTCAACGCCGAACTCGACGGCGTCGACGACGGCGAAGGACCGTGGGACCGAGCCCAGAAGCGGGTCACCGAGGAACACAAACTGCTCTCCGACGCCATGTCCAGGCACGGCCACTCCGTCGGGCTGACCCTGCGCGACGGCGTCATGATGGTGGACGTGCTGTTCCAGGGCCACAGCCGGGACATTCCCGGCCTGGCGGAGGCGCTGGAGGAGGAGACCGGGCAGCGGGCACGGCTGCTGTCGGCCAGGGAGCGGGAAATCCTAGAGAACCACCTGCTCAACGAGGTGGCCGGCACCCTGCATGAGTTAATCACTGCCGCCGAGGAGGAGGTGCGGACGATGAACGCTGAGCTGGAGTCCCGTCCCACCTCAACGGGCATGCGGCTGCGGCTGCTCTGGAAGACCGTGCGGAACGCCCCCGACGGGCTGGAAAGGGTGCGGGAGAAGCTGCGCCAGACCGTGGACGCGTGGTCAGCCGCCGACCGCGAGACCGTGGGCGCCTTCCTGGCGGAGCAGATCGCCAGAGAGCATGCAGGCAATCCCGCCGCCGGTTGGAACGAGCAGCTGACCAGGGCGCTGGACTACCGTGCCTGGCACGAGTTCGCGATCCAGCGTCTCCAGGACGGGCAGTGGCGATCGGCCACCGGCCCGGCCTCGGGCGGCGAACGTGTCCTGGCCGCCTCCGTTCCGCTGTTCGCCGCCGCTTCGGCGCACTACAAATCCGCGGGCAATCCGTACGCGCCCCGCCTGGTCGCGCTCGACGAGGCCTTCGCGGGAGTCGACGACGACTCACGGGCCAAGTGCCTCGGTCTGCTGGCGACGTTCGACATGGACGTTGTGATGACCAGCGAGCGAGAGTGGGGCTGCTACCCGCAGGTGCCGGGACTGGCGATCTGCCAGCTGTCCAGACGCGACGGCATCGACGCCGTGCTGGTCACCCCGTGGCGATGGGACGGGCACGAGTGCCGCCGGGCCGAGCGTCCCGAGCCACGCCCCACGCCGCCGCCTTCCACCGACCTGGAACAGGACGGGCTGTTCTCATGAGCGAGCGGTTGGAGCGGTTGCTGGGCGGGCCGGAGACCTCCTGGCTCGTCGAGCGGGTGCGCCGCCGCCTCGAACGGGGCAGGCCGCCGATCGGCCCGGTCACCCTGAGCGCCGCCACGGTGGAGCAGCGTCGCGCGATCGAACGGCTGCTCGGGCGCAGGGCGGGCGCGGGTTCCTCCCTGTCGGTCTCGCTCGACGAGGTGGATCGGGTGCTCCGATCCAGCGGGGTCTGCCCCGAGGGTCTGGCCGCCGCGGTCGTGCTGCTGCAGGGCCCCGTCCGTGACCTCGGCCGGGAGAACGCCCTGCGGGACGCGGCCTGGCGGGAGGCCTTCGCAGAGCTGGACGCGGCCCTCACCGACCGTCCCGAGCTGTCCGGCTGGCGGTCCTGGCTGGAGACGACCGGCGTGGTACGGCGGAGCACCGGTGACCCACACGAGGCCCGGATCCTCCTCGACACCGTGGCCGCGATCCTGCTCCGGCTGCCGCACGCCGGTATCCCGATCGGCCGCCTGGCCGCCGAGACCTGCGGGGACGCGCATGCCCTGGACGAGGGGAAACCCGTGGCCGCGCTGGCGCTGTCGGCGGCCCGTGCTCTGGGAGGCCTGCCGTACGCGGGAGACGGCACGGCCGACGCCCGGCGGAGGGCTTGGGCGGCCGTCGGGGTCCACCTCGACGACCTCTCGTCGTCCGTCCTGTGCCTCGGCCTTCCCGGAGACGACGACACCCCGGCCGGGCGCGTGCTCGCCGCGACCCGGGAGGCGGGTGAGCCCTGCCTGCTCACACTGCGCCAGCTCCAGCGGCACGAGTCCCCCATCCGTGCGGGGCTGGTCAGGATCTGCGAGAACCCCGTCGTGGTCGCCGCCGCGGCCGACGAGCTCGGCCCACGCTGTCCTCCCCTCGTCTGCACGGGCGGCAGACCTTCGGCGGCCGTCTGGCGGCTGCTCGATCTGCTGGCCGCCGGAGGTTCGGAGTTCGCCTACCACGGTGACTTCGACTGGGGTGGGATCGGCATAGCAGGCGCCGTCCGTGAACGGGTCGATTGGCGCCCCTGGCGCTATGACTCGCTCGCCTACGAGGCGGCGATCCTCTCGGGCAAGGTGCTCTCCATGACGTCCCTGACCGGCCACTCGCGCGCGACGCCGTGGGATCCCGAGTTGTCGGCGGCGATGGTACGGCGGGCCGTACGGGTCGAGGAGGAGATGGTTCTCGGGGACCTCCTCACCGACCTGGCCGCCGGATCAGGCGATTCCATCGCCCGGTTCCGGGATTCGTACCGAGACTCCTCAGCTCTCGGGTCAATTACCGAGACCTGAGCGGCCGAAATACTCTGTGCGGTCGATGTGGAGTGAACACCTCCGAGACGAAACGTGAAATCGCGCATGACCTTCTGAACCCGGGGCGGGACGCCTGGGCCCGCAACGGCGTTCCTGGACTGTCACGCCACCGCGAGGAGTGCGCGGACTCGTGCCGCGTAGGCTCTCGGGTGGGTCAGGTTGCCGTTGTGGCCACCGGGGAACTCCTCGAGGGCGACGCCGACGAGGTCGGCCAGTTCCTGTGCGCATCGGTAGTCGAAAACCGTCCTCGGCGTGGTACGGCCCGCCGCGGGGATGACGCGGGTCGGGGTGTTCTTCACCTCGGCGACGTTCAGAGTGTCGGCGACGATCGCGTCGAAGTCCCGCTCGATGAAAAACCCAAAGTTGGCGATCCGCTCCGGGGTGAACGGGTGCTGGGTGAGGCCCGGCTCCGTCTCCTGGTCCGCGGGGTTGATGCCCAGAACCCTGGCGACCTCCTTGATGACCGCGGCCAGGCCGTCGCGACGGTAGACGTCCTGCACCTCCCGCAGTTCACGCTCGTGGTGGACGCCTTCGGCGTCGGGTAGCAAGCGCGGCGCGACGGGCTCGTGCGCGATGAGCGTGCTCACCTGGCCGGGATGGCGGACGGCCAGGTGGAGCCCGATGACGGCGCCAAGGCTGCAACCGAGCATGAGCACCGGTTCGCCGGTCAGGAAGGCCAGCAGCCGGTGGACGTCGTCGGCGTGCTCCTCCATGGTCACCGCCTGCGCGGGGTCGGCGAGCCTGCTGCGCGACAGCCCGCGCCGGTCGTATGTGACCACCGTGTGGTCCTCGGTGAGCCGGTCGACCAGATCCACGCTGCGCCCCGCGTCGCCTTCACCGCTCTGGGAGATGAGGAGGACGGGACCGGTGCCGCGCACCTCGTAGTAGAGGTCGGCGCCCGGGACGGGCAGCGTGCCTGCCTGCGTGTCGTTCATCGAAGACCCCTTCGGGTGTGATCGCTTCGGATGAGACGACAATAATGCATCAAGCTTGATGCATCAAGCTTGATGCATCTTCTTTGATGTATCGTCGTGGACGTGAACGGAGTCGAGCTGTTCCTCCTGGGACGCGCCCTGATGAAGATCGGTGAAGAGGCCATGCCCACCGAGGGCATCGGGCAGCACTCCACGAGCGTCAGGACGGTCCTGATCGTCGCCAGCGACATCCGCGATCATCCGGACACGTCCGTCGGCGAAATCGCTACCCGGACCGGCCTCCCGCAGAGCGCTGTCTCGGCCTCCGTCGCCCGGCTTCGCGAGGCCGGCTCCATCGTGACGGCGACCGACCCCGGGGACCGCCGCCGGCTTCTCATCAAGGAAGCCCCCGAGGCATCCGCACGGGTGACCCAGGTCCGCTCGACATCCATCGACGACGCCCTGAGCACGGCACTCGGCACCGACGACCCCGGGCAGATCCGCGAGCTCGTCGCCATGCTCGAAGCGCTCGCACAACGCCTGGACACGAGGACCCCCACCGCACGGAAGGCGGCCCAGCCGGGCTCGTGAGTTCACCGCCGCACACGGCGAGCCGAACCCACCGCGGGGAATTCACGCCGCAGTTGCCGCACGGCCAGACACACGGGAACACACCTCAGGCGTGAGGTACGGCGTTCCCGCCGCCGACCCCCCCTCACAGAAATCATGACGGGAGCGAGACGGCGGACTGCGAAGATCGAACCGCAGCCCTTCGCCGTGTGGGGCACTAACGGGAGGACGTCCTCCATGAGGAAGAAGATCGCCGCGCTGGCCGTCGCGCTGATCGTCCCGCTCGTTGCCGCCGGATTCGGCAGCACCGCGAATGCGCAGGTCACCTCGGCGAGTCCGGTCGACGCGCTCAAACACCAGTTCATCGACAACCACGGCGTGAAGATGTCGAAGGTTCTCACTGTCACGAGGCGGGACGGCGAGAAGCTGAACATGTGGGTCAAGGGCGTGGCCGAGTTCGGCAAGGGCGGAATCACCGCCACCGATCTGACTTTTCGCTCCGACCTCGCGCTTTTCAAAGGCCCAGTACGGCAGATCCTCTTCGAGGGCCGCAAATACGTCCGGGAGGGAGCCCTTCCCAACGGGAAAAGCTGGTTCCTCTCCAAGGACAAGAAGATCCACCCCGTGCTGGACGCCGACTGGATCAAACTCGCCGATCCGGTCATGCTGAAGGCCGTGCTGGCCACCACTGCGACAAAACGCCCAGCGGGCGTCTATGACGGCACTCGCACCACGCTCTACCAGGGCACGATCGCCCTCGGCGAGCTCTACCGGGCCTCTCCCGAACCCCCTGTCCTGCTTGAGGAGAAGCCGACCGGCCAGGAGGCGAGGATTGAGATCTCCTGGCGGCTCTGGCTCGGCGAGGACCAGTTGGTGCGCAGAGCCAGGGCTTCGTGGAGCGAGCCGTACCGTGATGCCCGCCGCTGGTACGTCGCCGACGCCCGCCTGACGGACTGGGACGCCCCAACCGACATCACACCCCTTCCGTCGACGACGTGGCGACCTCCTATCACGAGGAGGCGGAGGAACCCCCCGTTCCCCTGAGTTCGCTCACCGACTGACGGCCTCCCCCGAACGACACCTAACGTCAGACACCGTCAGGAGCACTCGCCGCGCTCACAACACCCGGTACGTGACCGTCTGCCGCGCCGTCAAGCGTCGGGCCCGTGCCGTGCCGTACGGAGACGGCTGGGATGCTGGAAGCATGGTCGGCCGCGAACTGTCCGTCGTCGTCGCACCCGAGTTGCGGTTGTTCGTCTCGCCGCGGCTGAGACGCGCCGGAGCCGGAGACGCCGAGTTGCGGGTTCCCTATGACGGGACGTCATCTCTCGGCCATGTGATCGAGTCGATCGGCGTGCCGCTGACGGAGGTCGGCTCGCTGGCGGCGGACGGCCGCCGGGTGCCCCCGTCGTACCGGCTCGGGCCGGGCGAGGCCGTACACGTGGGGGCGATCGAGCGGCCCCAGCGTATCCCGCTCCCCAGGTTTGTGCTGGACGTGCATTTGGGGACGCTGGCCCGACGGCTGCGCGTGGTCGGGATCGACGCCGCGTACCGGAACGATATGGACGATGACGCGCTGATCGCGCAGGCGAATGCGGAGCAGCGCGTGTTGCTGACGCAGGATCGGGGGCTGCTCAAGCGCCGGGCATTGCGCCTGGGGGGATACGTCCGGGGCACCCGTCCTGACGAGCAGTTGGCCGACGTGCTGGACAGGTTCGCGCCGCCGCTGGCTCCATGGACCCGGTGTACGGCGTGCAACGGGCCACTCGTTCCGGCGGGCAAGGACGAGGTGGAGCAGATGCTGCCGACGGGAACCCGCCGTACCTATGAGACGTTCGCCCGGTGCCGTGCCTGTCATCGCATCTACTGGCACGGCGCGCACAGCGGCCACCTGGACGAGATCATCGCTAAGGCGCGGCAAATCATGTGACATGTCCCGGAATATGTCGGCCGGGCCTACGGGCCCGCCGCGAGGGCGAGCGGGTCCGGCATGCCGGCGCGGAGCCGTACGAACATGGCGGAGGCGAGCCATGCCGAGCGCACGGGCTCTCGGGCCGCATGTCGCCCCGCGACGGCGTCGCACTCGACCCCGCCGTTGTGGCCGAGCAGTCGTCGGCCGTCGGCGAAGGGCGCGGTCACGCTCTCCCGACGGCACACGCGGAAACGCAAAGGACCTGCGTTTCCGCAGGTCCTTGCATGGATATCGATATAGATCGCTGGTGCCCCCTGCAAGATTCGAACTTGCGCTCCCGGCTCCGGAGGCCGGTGCTCTATCCC
This sequence comes from Streptosporangium sp. NPDC051023, assembly GCF_040689595.1. Classification (NCBI taxonomy): domain Bacteria; kingdom Bacillati; phylum Actinomycetota; class Actinomycetes; order Streptosporangiales; family Streptosporangiaceae; genus Streptosporangium; species Streptosporangium sp. NPDC051023. Next base: position 90,144 of record NZ_JBFBCE010000006.1, read on the forward strand.
CTGAGCTAAGGGGGCCAACGAGTGATTAGATTACCAGCATCCAGAGGGGAACTGACACTCGAAGCGCGAAGAGGCGATCTCGGGGGGCGGTGACGGTTAGCCGGGGAGGGTTCCGGGCTGCGGACGGACGGCTCCTCGGTAGCGGGCGCGGTAGTAGGCGGAGGCGGCGAAGTTCGTCGTTTTGACGACGTCGCCGGTCTTGGGAGCGTGGACCATGACGCCGTCACGAACGTAGAGACCCACGTGGGTGGGGTCTCCGGCGCCGCCGCCGAAGAAGATCAGATCTCCGGGACGAAGCCGGGAGAAGGACACCCGGCGCCCCTGTCTGAACTGGCTGCCGGTGTAGTGAGTGAGCCTGGCCCCCGCCTTCGACCAGGCGTGCAGGGCGAGCCCGGAGCAGTCGAAGCCGCCGCCGGTCGGTCCGGCGCTCGAACCGCCACCCCAGACGTACGGCGTGCCGACCTGACGCAACGCCGCCGAAATGGCCGTCCGCCCGGGAGAGCCGAGAGACCCAGGAGAGCCGGAAGAGCCGAGAGACAGGTGGCCGATGTGCCTCGAGAGCGCGTCGGCACGATCGGTCCCGTCGCGCCCGACGGGCCTGCCCGCCTCGTCGGTCTCGCCGATCTCACCTGTTTCGGGCGTGGGGAGGACGGCAGGCGGGCGAACCTGCGAGGAACCTCCCGAGGGGCGCCCTGACGGCCCGAAGGGTCTCGAGGGCTTCGAAGGCACCGAGGGGCCTGGCCCCCAGGGATCGGGATCCGAGGGATCGGGGGCGGAAGAGGGGGTGGGGGCGGAAATGAAAAAGGCAGGAGTGGAAGGGGCGGGAGTGGGATGGAGGCCGCTTTCACCGGAGAAGGGGGCTGCGGCGGGGACGGCCCCGGGCGTGGTCCCGGGTGTGGCTCCGGGATCTCGCCCGCTCGGACGACAGGCGGCGGCCGTTGTGAGGTGCTTCCCGCCTCCGAGCCGTCTCCGGGCGTCGTCTGGCAGGTCGGTGTCGAACAGCAGCCTCACCCAGCCGTCGGCGGCCTTCCGGCAGGGGTGGGTCACGGGGATCTGCGGAGCGGCCACGAGGGCCGTTGCGAGGATGGTGGCGGTGACAAAGGTCGTGATCACGCGTGGCCTCCCTGGGCTCGATGAACGATCGAGGCCTCAGGATCGGCAGGCTGGCATGATCACCGAGGGGCCGAATCCGATTCTGGGGAAAACTCCGGAGCCGTCCACAGCCCCTGAAGATGACGCGAGTGCCAGAGACGCCGTGCCGCGCTCATTCTGGAGGCAAGGCCTTACGCTCACCGCAGAGGCAGGTGTTCGCGCTCACCACAAGGGCTGAACCGGCGTGCGAGCCGCCCACGGCTCCGGAGTCGACATCCCGTGGTCACCGCAGGGGCAGGATTCCGCGCTCGTCACGGGATTGGCGCGGTGCACGGGCCATCCTGACTCCGGGAGTGGTGATCGCTCCATCGGCTCGTGTCCTCGCCTCGCCCGTTCTTCCTTTTCGGGCTTGGGCGGGGAGGCCGTACGGGAGGATCGCGGGCGGCGTCTCTGTCCGCTTCGCGATGGGGAGACCGAGGACCGGATGCCGCTCCCCGTCCAGGGCGATACGAAGGGTCCCCGTTCCGAGGACGGCACGTAGGCGGGGAACCCACTGGGCGCCTTCAGGGGGAAAACCATGAGAATCTGTCGAAAAACGCCTTCGAGACCCGGTGTGGCCTGTAGAAATCTGTCGTTCGCGGATAGCTGTGTGTACAGATCCATCGAAAACCGCGCGGGACGTCCCTCAGAGGAGTTAGCCTCACGGCCGTGGGCGACCTTCTGGGCAGAGTGTTGGTGGTGGATGACGACGAGGTCATCCGACAGCTCATCGCGGTCAACCTGACCCTGGAGGGGTTTCAGGTGGAGACGGCGTACGACGGTCAGGACTGTCTGGACCGGGTGCTGGACGTGATGCCCGACGTCATCACGCTCGACGTCATGATGCCCAGGCTCGACGGCTGGATGACGGCGACGAGGCTGCGCGGCGACGAGGAAACCAAGCACATCAAGGTGGTGCTGATCACCGCGCGAGCCCAGGAGGACGACAAGCGGCGGGGGCTGGGCATCGGCGTCGACGCCTACCTCACCAAGCCGTTCGACCCTTCCGAGCTCATCCGGGTCGTTCGTGACCTGGCCTTGGCCGCCCACAGCGGCTGAATCCGCCCCGCGTCACCGCCCGCCGTACCGACACCGAACGCCCCATGTCACCCCGCCGTACCGGTGGCGCCGTCAACGCCCCAAGGCACGGCGGGGAAACGGTTAGACCAGGCCCTCTCTGCGGGCCACGGCCGCGGCCTGGGTGCGAGAGGAGACACCGAGCTTGGCGAGGATGTTGGAGACGTGCACGCTCACCGTCTTCTGGGCGATGAACAGCCGTTCGCCGATCTCGCGGTTGGGCAGTCCCTCGGCCACCAGGGCGAGCACCTCCTGCTCCCGGCCCGTGAGCAGCCCCTGCTGGGCGGGGGCGAACCTGGCGCGGCGCCCCAGCTCGGTCAGTGCCTCGCCCAGTGGCCTGGCGCCCAGGGATTCGGCGGCCTTGACGGCGAGCCGCCACTCCTCCAGCGCGGAGGAACGGTCACCGGAGGCGAGCAGCGCCTCGGCGAGCCGCCATCGTGAGCGCGCGGCCTCGTAGACGAAGACGGGGTCGAAGATCTCAACGGTCCTGCGCCAGGCTTCGACGTCGGCGCGACCGTTCGCGCGGTGCCACTCGGCCTCGGCCCGAGCCAGCCACCCCTGCCCCTCGATCCCCATCCCGGCCCTGGCCGCACGGCGGGCGCGGTCGAGCAGTTCGTCGGCCCCTTCGGCGCGGCCCAAGTCGGCCAGCGCCCAGAGCGCGACGGCGCTGATGCGGATGGTGCCCAGGTCGGCGGGATCGAGGGCCGTGAGGACGGCGGTGGTGTGTTCCAGAGCGAGTGCGGGGTCCTGCCGCCAGAGGGCGTGTTCCGCGGCCAGGCCGCGCGACATGTAGGCGACGAGAGAGTCGGACCAGAACGGCCTGAGCCAGCCAAGGCGGTCCTCGACCGGCACTCCCGTGGCGACCTCTATGAACAGCGCGAAGGAGGACAGGATGGCCTCGGGGACCGTGCCGACGCGCGCGCCGAACCCGGCGGCCACCTCGGCCGCCCGCGTCCAGTCTCCCGCCGTGTAGTGGACAAGGAACTGGAGGAACCGCAGGTCGGTGCCGTAGGTGCTCCACGAGAGGCCGGTCCTTTCCGCCAGCCGCACACCGTGTTCCGCCACCTCGGCCGCGCCCGTCGTGAGGCCGTGTTCGTATCGCATCCGGGCGTGGTTGAACAGGGCGCGCAGATCCATGGCGAGGTCGCCGGAGTCCTGGAAGGCGGTGCAGTAGAACAGCTCCTCGGCCAGCTCGACGTCGCCCTCGTACTCGGCGTAGGCGGCCAGCACCAGCACCGCGCCCTTCTCCGCGTCGCTTGCCCCGGTGGCTCTGGCGACCTCGAGCGCGCGATCGGCGAGCGGCCTGACCTCGGCGGTCCTGGGGGACCAGACGAGCGTGCGGGAGAGCGTGGCCAGCGCCCTGGCCAGCACTGGGCTCTCAGGAGGAGCCGCGGCGACGGCCGCCTCCGCGGCCACGATCGCCGCCTGGAGGTCGTCGGAGTCGTAGAGGTAGTAGGCGAGCCGTTCGTAGACCTCCGCCGACGGGGGAACCGCCCGCAGCTGGGCGACGGCCCGGTGGTTGTCGCCCATGTCGGCCGCCGCGGCGGCGGTGCGCAGCGCGAGCCGTATGCGGTCGGTCCCGGTGAGACGTTCGGCGTCGGGGACCCGGTCCCACAGGCCGAGCGCCTGGTCGAAGTGGCGGTGAGCCTCGGCGGGGGCGCCGAGCCGCTCCGCCCTGTGCCCGGCCTCGACCGACGCGGCCAGGCCTTCCGCGAGGTCGTGACCCGCCAGGTAGTGGTAGGCCAGCTCGGCCGCCGCCCCCTTCCTCGCGGTGAGCAGGCGGGCGAACTCCGAGTGCAGCCTGGTCCGTTCACCGGGCAGCAGGTCGGTGTAGACCGCCTCCTGGAGCAGGGCGTGCCGGAAGGCGTAGCCGTACTCGCCGTCGAGGCGGAGCAGCCCGCGCGAGACGATCTCCCGCATGGCCTCGTCGAAGGCCAGGTCCTGCAGGCCAGAGGCCTCCTGGAGCAGGTCATGGTCGACCCGTCTGCCCGCGACGGCCGCGACGCGGAGCACCCGCTGGGCGGCGTCGGAGAGCACCTCGGCCCTGGACAGCAGCAGACCGGCCAGGTCGTCGGTCATCGAGGAACCCTCGGCCACGGCCTCCAGGAGCTCCGCGCCGTAGAACGGGTTGCCTTCGGCCCGCTCGACGACCTCGTCGATCATTCTGGCGTCGGTACCGCCGAGGGCGGCCAGGTAGTCGGTCATCTCGTCGCGATCGAGCGGCCTCAGCTCGACGGACGTCACCGAAGGCAGGCGTTTGAGCTCGGCGAGGACCCGGCGCAGCGGGTGGCGCCGATGCAGGTCGTCGGTGCGGTAGGTGCCGACCAGGCAGACGTGCTCGGTCTGCAGCATCCGGCTGAGAAAGACCAGCAGGTCACGGGTCGACCGGTCGGCCCAGTGCAGGTCCTCAAGAACCAGCAGCACGGGCCGCGCCGCCAGGAAGCCGAGCATCGAGCCGAAGAGCTGCTGCTGGGTGAGGCCGGAGGTGGTCTCGGGGCCGGGATCGCCACCCCCCGGCAGCAGCCTGCCGAGGACGGGACGCGCGTCGATCTCCGCGCGCAGTTCCACGGGAGCGCCGCGCAGGGCGTCGGCCAGCGGGAGGTACGGCAGCGCGTCACCCAGCTCTGCGCACTGCCCGACGAGTACGGCGAAGCCGTCCCGCCTGGCCTGCTCGGCCAGCTCCGCGACGAGGCGGGTCTTGCCGATGCCCGCGTCACCACCGACCAGGGCGACGCCCGCCAGTCCCCGCGCGGCCGAGCCGAGCAGAGCGGTGAGCCTGCCGAACTCGGCCGACCGCCCGATCAGAGCACTGTAGGCTCTCCGCCACTCCACCCAGCGAGTATGACATCGCATGCCCGCAACAAACCGATTGGTCCACGAAAGACCCCATTCAATGGTCTTCGCCACGGGACCAAACCGGTCCTAGGGTCGGAGCCATGATCTCCCTGTCCACGTTTCTGGTCTTCGTGGTCGCGTCCCTGGCGCTGGTCCTGGTGCCCGGGCCGAATCATCTGTACATCGTCGCCCGGAGCATCGCCCAAGGCCGGGCGGCCGGGGTCGCGAGCGCGCTCGGCGTCGAGACGGGCACGCTGGTGCACATCGCCGCCGCGGCGGCGGGGCTTTCCTATGTGATCGCCCGGTCCGCGGCGCTCTTCAACGTGATCAAGTGGGCCGGCGTGGTCTATCTGATCTACCTGGGTGTCAGGGCACTGACCCGCGGGCAGGAGCAGGCCACCTACGAGGCCCGGCCGCAGCCGCTGCGTTCGGTCTTCCTTGAGGGTGCGGTGGTCAATCTGCTCAATCCCAAGGTGATCCTGTTCTTCCTGGCGTTCCTGCCGCAGTTCGTGCATCCCGAGGCGGGCTCCGTCCCACTGCAGATCGTGATTCTGGGCGTCACCCTCCTGGTTCTCGGGGTGACCTCGGACATGATCTACGCGGCGGGCGCGGGCGCGCTGGGCAGTAGGCTGCGGAGCCGTTCAAACGTGCTCGGCTACGTCAGCGGAGTGGTCTACCTGGGGCTGGGGGTCGCGACCGCGTTCTCCGGGCGGTCGATCTGACACCGCGCTCCGCCCGGCCTCGAAGTCACGAACGCTCGAAGTCACGGACGCGTGAAGTCATGGACGACAGCCCTCCGGCGACCATCGCCTCCCCCACGGGGCCGGGCAGGAGACGGCGCAGGGCATAGGCGCTGATCCGGTTGGCGCGTGACGGGTTCCGCGCGGCGAGGGAGGCGAAGAACCGGTAGACCTGGGTAGCCGGTTCGCCGCGGGCCGTACAGCCCATGGCGACCAGACCGGCCACCTTTCCGGGAAAGCGCTCCGCGGCCGCGATGCCGACGTAGCCGCCCAGCGAGAGGCCGACCACGAGCGCTCTGCCACCGAGGGAGTCGATCGCGGCGGCCACCGCGGAGGTGGCTCCGTCCATGGAGAACGGCTCCCCGCGGAGGGTGCCGTGGCCCGGCAGATCGACGGTCGCGGCGGGACGGCCGAGCCGGGAGACGACGGGGTCCCACATGGTCGAGCTGACCCGAATTCCATGGACGAGGACGACGGGCGGCATCGGGGCCTCCAGGCGCGTCATACGCAACGGTGCGTTGCGTTTAGTGAAGTGTTCTCATTAAAACACAACGCATCGTTGCGTTGCTATAGTCGGCGCATGGCACCGCGCAAAGGACAGCAGATCTTCCAGGCGACACTCGAACTGCTTGCCGCGAAGGGGTACGAGGGGCTGACCGTCGAGGGGGTGGCCGAGCGTTCAGGAGTCAACAAGACCACCATCTACCGATGGTGGCCGTCGAAGGCCGCGCTGCTCGCCGCCGCGCTGATCGAGGCCGACCTGCTCGTCACCGAGCCGCCGGACACCGGCACCCTCAGGGGCGACCTGGAGGCGCTGGTGCGAGGGGTGGCCGCGCTCCTCACCCACTCTCCCGCGTCCGACGTCGCAGTGGCCGCGCTGGGCGCCGCCGTACACCATCCGGAGCTCGCCGCGGCGGCCCAGCGCTTCTTCGCCGACCGGTTCGCCAAGGAGGAGGTCGTCTTCGTCCGGGCGAGACTGCGCGGCGAGCTGCCGGAGACGGCCGACCCAATGTTGATCCTGGATCTGCTGGGCGGGGCAGTGTGGCTGCGGACGGTCTTCCGTGGCCTCCCGCTCGACGACGGCTTCACCGCCCGCGCGGTGGCCGCGGTCCTCGACGGGGTGACCTGACGAGGAACGGGGCGCCCCGTCAGGCGGAGAGCGCGCCCGGGATGCGGTCGAGGATCGGGTACGGCATGAGCCCGTAGGCGTAGAAGTCGACCGCGTCCGCCCCGGCCGCCCTGGCGGCCCTGACCTTGGCGACGAGCCGGTCGGCCGAGTCGGTGTCGGGCATGCCGGGACGGAGCACGGCCCGCAGTTCCTTGTCCTTGCCCGTCGAACGGCGGTAGGCGGCCACGTCGTCGGCGACGCGCGCGGCGTCGCGGGCGTAGGCGAGCACGCCGAGCGAGGGCACCAGGTCACCGAGGGCGACCAGGTCGACGCCGAGCTGCCAGGAGTCGTGCGCGGAGAGCCCCGAGGGGGGCAGGCCGTCGATGTAGCCCTTCGCCGAGCCGGTCGCGTCGAGAAAGGCGAGGCTGGAGCCCTCCGCGGTGACCGCGGTCGAGACCTCGGAGACCAGCGAGGTCACCACCTCTGAGCGGGCCCGCGCGTAGGAGACGACCTCGGGCCCGGCGTACGCGGTCAGCGCCGCCCTGGTCACCTCGCCTTGCGCGGGCGGATCTCCGTCGAGGACGCCTCCCACGATCCTGGCGCACTCCTCGCGGGCGACCTCCGCGTTGACGCCGAGGTCGGCGGCGCGGCGCATGCAGAAGTCGCAGAAGCACAGGCCGAGCAGGAACACGTCCATGGGCCCGAGCGGCACGAAGCTGCGCTCGTTGTGGTAGCCACAGCCGAAGGTGCCGAAGTGCAGCGCCTCGGCGACCACGCTGTCCACCCCCTGCCTGGCCACGGCCCGGCCGAGCGCGACCGCGTAGAGACGGACATCGGGGTGCGACGGGCACAGCTCGGTGGGCGAGCCCCGGTCGCCGAAGCAGTTGCGCACGGTGACGTCGGGGTTGGCCAGGCCGAGCGTGGTGTTCTCCAAGAAAACGGTCCAGCCGTGCAGTTTGAGGCCGCGTTTCCTGGTGGCCAGGCGCAGCGCGGCCAGCGGCCCCTCCTCGGCCCCCGGTTGCACCGGCGGAACGAGGCGGAGCTCGCCGAACAGGTCCTCCGGCGGCATGAAGTGCACGCCGTCGACGCGGACCGTCACCCGGGGACGACCGTGCGGGGTGACGTCGCGGGCGCGATGATAGGCGGCGGCGACGGTCACGCCCGCCACGCCGTACCCGGTGATCCGGTCGAGGACTGCCTCGAGGCCCTCACCCCGCACGTCCTCGACGTAGACGTATAGCGAGCTGTCCAAACCGCCGCCCTCCCACGCAGTCGGTCAGACTCTAACGCGCCTTGTAGGCCACGAAGTCGATCTCGACCAGGATGTCCATCAAGTCGGACCCGACAGTCGTGCGAACCGGGTACGGCTGAGTGAAATATGACTTGTATGCCGCGTTGTAGGCGGCGAAGTCACGCTTGAGGTGCTGCAGGTGGACGGTCGACTTGACCACGTCGTCGAAACCGAGGCCGTGGGCCGCGAGGATCGCGCCGAGGTTGCGCATCGTCTGGTGAGTCTGCTCGGCCACGTCCGTGCCGACGACCTCGCCGGTCTTGGGGTCCAGCGGGCCCGCACCCGAGGTGTAGACGAAGTCGCCGACCACGAGGCCCTGCGAGTACGCCCCGACCGGCGCGGCGCCCTCGTCCGTCCGCAGTTCCTGCTTACCGCTCATGCCACAGCTCCTTAGGGACTCTCAACGACAGGGACTCTCAACGACGGAAAACTAGAAGTAGGTGGTTATCAGGTCGACGACCACGTAGTCGTCGTCGACCACCGGCATGACCCGCCACTTGTCGAAGGCGGTGCACGGGTGCGAGATGCCGAACGAGACCAGGTCTCCCGGCTTCACCGGCGAACCGGGCGCGAGCCGCAGGACCGAGTGCTGGTCCTGGACCTTGAGCACCGTCGCGTCCTCGATGGCTCCGCGGGGAATCGGCAGGCCCTCGTCGAAGGGGGCGTCCCGCTTGCCGAGACCGACCACGGCCAGATCCGGCTCGGGAACGCTCAGCACGTGCGCCCAGACCTCCAACGCGGCCCGCAACTCCCCCTCGATCCGGGTGTACGGCGTGCGCTCACGGTAGTAGCCGTCGTCGTGGGAGACGTAGGCGCCGCTGCGCAGCATGACCCTTGCCTGGCAGGCGGCCAGCTCCTTGCCGATCACATCGAACCACTGGCTACCGCCGACCGACAGGATCGGGTCGCGCACCCGCAGGTGCTCCAGCGCCTCGACCAGGCCGCGCAGGTAGGCGCGCACCTCGTCGGCCGTCTTCAGCCCCCCCTCGTAGCCCGCGACGCCCGCCAGCTCGACGCCGGGCGCCGCCTGGGCCGCCGCGGCGACCTCGAGGAGCTCCGCGAGCGTACGGCTGCCTGCCCGCCCGCCCTCGTGCCCGAGCTCGGCCAGCACCCGGAACGGCCTGGCCCCCGCGTGCCGGGACAGCGTCTCGACCCCGGCGACCGAGTCGACGAAACAGAGGAACTCGAACGACGGGTCGTCCGCGAGCTGCGCGGCGATGGCGTCGAGCCCGGCCGGGTCGAAGACCTGGTTGGCGATCATGACGCGTGGCACGCCGAACTCGCGCAGGGTGAGCGCCTGGCTGGGAGTGGCGACCGTCAGCCCCCACGCGCCCGCCTCCAGCTGGGCCCTGACCAGCTCGGGCGACATGGTCGTCTTCGCGTGCGGGACGAGGAGCAGCCCGTGCTCGGCGGCGAAGCTCGCGAGCGTCGCGATGTTGTGCTTGAGCGCGTCGCGGTTCGCCACCATCACGGGGAAGCTGAAAGCCCCTCCGAACAGTGAGGACCCGACAGCCCTGCCGGGGTCGACGATCCCCTTCACGTGTTACTCCCTTCGCTTCCCTTGCTGGACCCTATCTTCAGGGCCGCAGCGCCCTGCCGGGGGTGGCCCCGGTGAGCCGGCCTCCCGCGAGCACCGCGACGCCGGAGACGAGAACGTCGTCGACGCCGGTCGCGGGAACACGCGGGTCGGCGTACGTGGCCAGGTCGGAGACCGTCGCGGCGTCGAAGACGACGACATCGGCCACCTGGCCCGCGCGGATCAGGCCCCTGCCCGCCAGGCCGAAGCGCCGGGCGGGGTGGGCGGCGAGATGGACGACGGCCTGTTCCAGGGTCCAGTCACCGGTCTCGCGGACGTGGTGACCGAGCATGCGGGCGAACGCCCCGTACCCTCTGGGGTGCGGGTGCCCGCCGACATAGATGCCGTCGGAGCCGCCGGTGTGGCACGGATGACGCAGGATCGCGCGGACCGAGTCCTCCCCCTCTGGCCCCTCGTCGGGGCGGGCCATCACGCAGCCCGCCTCAAGGCGGGTGTCGATCAGGACTTTTCTACAGAACTCACCTGGTCCGTCCCCTGCCCTGGCCGCCGCCTCGGGAAGCGTCAATCCTTCGGCCCACTCGGCACCCGGCACATGGGAGAAGGTGATCCTCGGCCAGAGGGTCTCGTCCCACTCGATCGGCTCCGACTCCAGCAGCTTGAGCGCCCTGTCGGTGTCGGCGGCCGGGACCCACGGCGGCAGCGCGACCATCGCCAGGATCGTGCTGCTCCGCAGGTAGGGGTAAGTGTCGAAGGTGACGTCGAGCCCGCCGCGACGGGCCTCATCGACCAGCGGCACCAGGGTCGACGCCGGGCCGTGGTAGTGCGAGACGTGCACGGCCGCGCCGGAGCGCCCGGCGATGTCCGTCACCTCGGCCATGCCGCTCGCGGCCTTCGCGCCGTATCCCCGCATGTGCGTGACGTACGGCAGGCCGCCGAGCGGTGCGCAGAGCGCGGCCAGTTCGGCGACGTCCGCGTAGCGCCCCGGAGCGTACTCCAGGCCCGTGGACAGCCCGACCGCCCCCTCCGACAGACCCCGCTCAACATGGGCGAGCATGACGGCCAGCTCGTCGGCGGACGCGGCCCGCTCGGCGGCACCCATGACGTCGTAGCGGATCGTGCCGTGCGGCAACAGGTAGGCGGTGTTGAGCGCGCTCGCCCCGTCGTAGTCCGCCAGCAGTTCCCGGACGCTCAGCGGCCCGTCGGCCGAGGGGTGGGTGCCGTTGACCGCGGCGAAGTAGCGGGTGGCGTAGGCGAAGGCCTCGGGGGTCGAGGCGGGGGCGTAGGAGAGCCCGTCCTGGCCGAGGACGAACGTGGTCACGCCCTGGCGCAGCGCGGCGAGCTGCACCTCGGGGGCGAAGACGAGGGCGTCGCCGTGGGCGTGGCAGTCGATCAGGCCCGGCATGACGTGCCGATCCGAGGCGTCGATCACCGTCGCGGCATCGGCCCCGGCCAGCCTGCCGACCGCGGCGATCTCGCTCCCGGTGACGCCGATGTCCGCCAGAAAAGCCGGAGCGCCGGTACCGTCCAGCACCCAGCCATTTCTGATCAGCACATCAAACGACATGCTCGGATTCAATCATCGAAGAGGGATTCGGTGCATCTTCGAGCGTTCCATCGGCTCCGCCACCGCCCCTGTCCGGCTACGGTTCCACGGCTCCCGCTGGAGAGCGGAAGCCGTGGAACCGTAGCGCCACGGCGTGTCGTGGTGTCGGCGTGTCGCGGTGTGTCAGTAGTCGTACTCGCCGGGGACGTCGCGCGCGGAGGAGGGGGTGACGGCGCACTCAGGGCCGGTGAGCACCGGATGCCGTTCGAGCAGTTTTCTCGCCTCCTCGCGGGCGAGGTTCCAGGCGTTCCACGGATCGGGGACGTACAGGCGGTTGGCGTCGACCACGTCCCGCAGCACGCAGCTGCGCATCGGCTCGGGCAGCCGGTCGAGCGCCGGTACGGCCTCCGCCCCCAGCGCGCCCAGGTAGGCCCGGTCGAGCCGCTCGACACCCCGAACCGCGACCTGGGTCTCCGCGACCCGCAGATCCGGGTTCCACACCGCGAACGCCAGGAGCGCGACCCCGGTCATCATGACCAGCGCCCTGGGCAGCCATCCGGCACGGCCACGCCGGGTGAGCCGTACCGCGCCCGCGACCAGGACCAGTGCGAAGACCGTGCCCAGCCACCAGATCGCCGCCGCGACCGAGGCGCGCAGCCGGGAGAAGCCGTAGGCGTCGACGTAGAGGTCGAGGCGGTGCAGCGCGGAGACCAGGATCACCAGGGTCAGCGCGCAGAGCAGGCCGAGCAACCCGGCCATCAGCCACCGCTCCCGGCCCCCGAGCTCGAGCAGGACCGAGGCGACCGCCACGATCGCCAGCACGAACACGCTGACCACGACGAGCTGGAAAAATCCGGATCTGGCGTATTCAGCGTAGGTCAGCCCCACGGCGGAGACCACCCACCGGGTGCTGCCGAACAGCACTGTCAGCTGCATTCCCACGAACACGCCGAACAGCAGGTTGAGGGCGACCAGCGGGGTCACCCACAGACCGCGGCTGACCGTGAGCCGCAGGGCGGGAACCCGCGGCTCGGCCACGGGGCGCAGGCCGACCAGCACGGCAGAGGCGACCACGACCGCGAAACCGGTGAACAGCACGATCCGCACCGGCATCGACGCCGCCCAGTCCTGCGCCAGGAACACCCGCTCGACGGCCTTGGCGAAGACCGCGTCCGCCGAGACGAACAGCCCGCCGAACACCATCACCAGCACCAGGGCGAGACCGACCCCGATCAGCGCGGGCACGAGCCGTCTGCGCAGCGACATCCCCTTCACCGGCTCCGCGAGGAACCACGGAACCGGCAGCAGCCCGAGGACCACGGAGGCACCGCCCCTGGCGATCCCGAGCCAGCTCCGGCCCGCCCCCGACAGGGCGAGGGCGGCCAGCAGGAACCCGGCCAGCAGGAGCAGTACGACGAGCCAGTCCGAACTCCTGAGCATCACCATCGCGATCATCCCGTACGCGATCAGCCCCAGCCCGACCGACCACGGCGTTATCCGCCGTCGCGCGACCGGCAGGACCGCCACGCCCATCGCCACGGCGACGAGCACGAACCCAAGCCCCGCACGGCTGTAAGGCAGAACCAGCGCCGCGAGGAGGCCGACGGCCGCACATGCGGGCAGCGCCCAGCGGGGAGTCGCGGGCAGATCGGGCCGGGGGAAAACCGGCGGGGCCACATAGCCTCCCGAGTCTCCCGGCGGTCCGCCCGCCGTCCCCCACGACCGGGCAGTCCCCTCCCCTCGCCGCTCGTCCCCGTCGCCACCGTCCCCGTCGTCATCGCCGGGTGCCGGTCCCGCCTCCTCATCGGCTCCCACCGGCCCCTGTGCGGCGGGGTGCGAAAACTCGGCGGAACGCCGACGCGGTTCCCCGGCGGCCGGAGCGTGAGAGGGGGTGGCCCCGAGCACCGTGCCGACGAACCCTCCGGCCAGCGTGATCACGAAACCGGCCAGCACCCCCAGCAGGCTGTCCAGGGACGCGAGGGCCGCTCCCACGATCACGCCGCAGAGCAGGCCCGCGAGTCCGCCTCCGAGAAGACCCGCGAACGCCCCCGCCCAGCTGCGAGGCGACCCCGGCCGATGTGGGGCCGCAGGCGCGGGCTCGTGCGCGAAGGGCGGGTACGGCTCGGGCCCGGCCGACACGGGAGACGGATCGACCGGCACGAGAGGCGGCGAGGGCTCCGAGTCTTTGGAGTCCTCCTGGCTCCCGGGTACGGCCTCCTCGAAAACCGGGGTGGCTCCGAAGGTCTCGGCGAACCCGACGGGTTCGGAGGCGTTGACAGGCTCGAATGTCTCGACGGGGTCGACGTCGTCGGACTTCTCCGAGGCAGGAACCTCCCACGCGGGCCCCTCCGAGGCGGAGGACGTCTCCGCGAGATCGGACGTGGACGGAATGTCCATCGTGATCCTTTCCGGTAGGTCGACCGCGATCCGGCAGCCGACGCCGTCCTCGACACGGATGGAGCCGCCGTGCAACTCGACGATCTCCTTGACGATGGCCAGGCCGAGCCCGGCGCCGCCCTCGTCCGCCGCCCGTCCTGCGTCCAGGCGGGAGAAGCGCTCGAACGCCCGTGCCCGGTCCTCTGGCGGGATGCCCGGTCCCTGGTCGGTCACGCGCAGCCGTACCCCGGCTCCCTCCAAGGTCGCCGCCAGCACCACGACCCCGCCCTCGGGGCTGTGCCGTACCGCGTTGTCCAGCAGGTTCGCCAGCACCTGTGCCAGCAGGTCGGGGTCAGCGCGCGCGCTCAGCCCCACGGGCACCTCGCAGCGGGCGGTGACCCCGTCCCTGGCCAGTACGGCTTCGCGCAACGCCTGGTCGCACAGTGGCTCGAGCTCGACGTCCTCGACCTCGATCGGCCGGGCCCCCGAGTCGAGGCGGGACAGGTCGAGGAGCTGGGCGACCAGCCTGCCGAGTCGCTCGGTCTGGGCCAGCGCGGTCCCCAACGTGACGGGGTCGGGCGTCGAGACGCCGTCGACCACGTTCTCCAGCACGGCCCTGAGGGCGGTGATCGGTGTGCGCAGCTCGTGGCTGACGTTGGCCACCAGTTCCCGGCGCTGCCGGTCGACCTCGCCGAGGTCGGCCGCCATCGCGTTGAAGGCGCGGGCCAGCTCGCCGACCTCGTCACGCGAGGTCGCGGTGACGCGCAGACCGTAGCGGCCCTTGGCGATGGTCTGCGCGGCGGCGGCCATCTCGCGCAGCGGCTTGGTCATCCCCCGCGCGAGTAACTGCATCATGACCAGGGCGAACGCCACGGCGACCGCGACACGGACGTTGCGCGAGTAGCCGGCGTTGATGCCGACCTCGTTGACGAAGAACGCCGCCGCGACGGCCAGCAGGATGACCATGCCGAGCTTGATCTTGATCCGGCCCAGGAAGTCGAGGGGTCTCAATGGTTGGCTCATCCTGTTGTTCGAGTGATGAGAGGAAGGACTGGTTCAGCGGCGGACGAGGGCGTAACCGACTCCGTGGACGGTCCTGACCACACCGGGGCCAAGCTTGCGTCGCAGCGCGCGCACGTGGCTGTCGACCGTGCGGGTGGCCGCCGCCTCGGAGAATCCCCAGATGTCGGCGAGCAGCCGCTCGCGCTCGAACACCTGGCCCGGCCGTTCGGCGAGACGGCACAGCAGGTCGAACTCGGTCCGGGTGAGCTGCGCCTCCGCGCCTCGCACGTAGACCCGCCGCTCGGCGGTGTCGATCTCGATGTCGCCGACCCGCACGACCGTGTCCGCCCCGGCGAGCTGGGAGGCCCGCTCGACCCGGCGCAGCAGGGCGTGCACCCGGGCGACCAGCTCGCGCATGCTGAACGGCTTGGCCATGTAGTCGTCCGCCCCGACCCCGAGTCCGACGAGCAGGTCGGTCTCCTCACCCAGGGCGGTGAGCATGAGCACCGGCACCGGCCTGGCCGCCTGCATCCTCCGGCAGACCTCCAGCCCGTCGAGGCCGGGCAGCAGCCGGTCGAGCACCACCACGTCGGCCCCGGTCCTCGCGTAAGCCGCGAGCGCCCCCTCACCGTCCCCGACGACCTGGACGTCGAAACCCTCGGCCGCGAGGCGGTGCCGTACGGCCCGCGCGATCGTCTCGTCGTCCTCCACCACGAGGACACGTCGTTGCTGGGGGGAAGTCATGTTCCGCAGCGTAAAGGGGGTGTGTGCAGATGACCTGTGGTGAATTGTGAATATTTCGCGCACTCGGCCCCGCCCCGGTCCGGGGATCCCACAGGCCTCACGCAGCGGAGGCGCGGTCCCTGCCACGACGACCGCGCGTCTCCCCGTTCCACCGGGTTCGCGTCACCGCCTGCCGTACCGGGGCCGGGAACGGTGACCGTGAAACGTCCCGGGGGCGGTGAGCGTGTGCGGCCACCGCCCCCGGAACCCACCGGTCCCGTTCCCGGAACCTCGGTACCTAGATGAGGATCAGCCTGCGTCCCGTGACGCGGTAGCCGAGCCGGGCGAACGAGGCCGCCATGGGCGTGTTGCCCACGTCGGTGTTGTCGTTGACCTGGGGCTCGCCCTCGGCGACGAAGATGTGCAGCGCCTCGGTGACCAGGTCGTCGGCGTAGCCGTGACCCCGGTGGGCGGGGTCGACCCCGACGTAGCCGACCGTCGCCGACCTGTCGTTGCGGGTGGGCATCACGATGCCGACCAGGTCGCCAGAGGCGTCACGGGCGAGACGCCAGCGGGCGCGTCCACCGGCCAGCCCGGCGAGGCCGGTCAGGGTGCCCTTCGCGGTCTCCCTCGCCCCCTTCTCTGCACGGGTGCGCCTGTCCCAGGCGTCCAGGCTGCCCTCGGTGATCCTGGCCAGCAGGCCCAGCACCTGCTCGTCGTCGTCAGCCGGGGTGAAGGTGAGCCGGGCCGACCTGGGCGGCAGGCCGTCCTCGGGAGTCCAGCGGAGGTTGAGCCGTTCGACGGATCGGCGCCATCCGGCCTGCTCGGCCGCGCTGATCCGATCGGTGGCGTCGGCCAGCGCGTCGGGCCGCTCGTGCCAGTCGCCCGGCAGGAACAGGTGGTACTCGGGCCGTTCACCGGCCTGCGCGCCGTCTCCCGGGGGGAAGAGCGCCGCGTTGGCCACTCGCAGCAGGGCGGCTCCCACCTCGATCCGGTCGGGGCCGTGCCCGGGATCGAACCAGTCGAGGCTGATGGGATGCCCGGCCCCTTGGGGACCCCAGAATCCCGCGCGCGCGACCACCTCGTCTCCGCGCAGCGCGACCCAGACCCATCCGGGCCGGTAGCCGAGCTCCTCGAAGGGCAAAACCCGAGCGCCGACGCCCGAGGCGGGCAGCGGGCCGTAACGGTGGAACAGGTGGAACTCGCCCGCTTCGAGCGGACGAAACAGCAGATCGGACAAGGGAAACTCCAGAAAGCGCGTGCGCTCCCCGGATCTCAGGCGGCCTGTCGCCCGAGGCGGGAGCGCGTGACCAGGGTGGCGAACATCTGCTCCTCACCTCCTCCAGCTCGAAGGGATCATCAGACTAGCCGTGCGCGCGATCGCCGATCAATCGGATAACGCGGCCCCGCCGGAGGACAGCCGTCCTGAACCTCGCACGCCCGGAGCGCGCTTCCCCGACATATCGTGACGGGGTGATCGACACCCATGCATACCTCCGCAGAATCGGGGTCAAGGTCGAAGGGCCGCCCAGCGCGGAGTCGCTTCGCCTGCTGCATCGGGCACACCTGGAGCGTGTGCCGTACGAGTGTCTGGAGATCTGGCTGGGGCGCCCGACGACGATCGACCCGGTGGAGTCGGCCGCGCGGATCACGCGCGGCCGGGGCGGCTACTGCTACCACCTGAACGGCGCGTTCGGGCTACTGCTCGAGACGCTCGGCTACCGGGTGACCCGGCACGCCGGCGGAGCGCAGCACACCGCCTGGTCTCCCGCAGGCGTCGACCACGGGCATCTCGGACTGATGGTCTCCGGCCTGCCGGGCCCGAACAACCCCGGTGGAACGTGGCTGATCGACCAGGGGCTCGGGGACGGGTTCCACGAGCCGATCCCCCTCGTCACAGGCGTCTACCGGCAGGGGCCCTTCACCTACGGCCTACGCCCCTCCATGACCGAACCCGGCGGCTGGCGGTTCGACCACGACCCGCGCGGCTCCTTTCACGGCCTGGACATCCGCGCCGTCCCCGCGCGGATGGCGGAGTTCGTCCCCATGCACGAGTTCCTGTCCACCTCGCCCGAGTCGGGGTTCACCCGCGTGGCCACGGTGCAGCGGCGCGACGCGAAGGGCGTCGACATCGTGCGGGGCCTGGTCCTGACCCGCATCGGCGACCGCGAGCACACCCTGGTCCTGGAGACGGAACGCGACTACTTCGAGATGCTGGCCGACGTCTTCGGCCTCTCGCTGGACGACGTGACCCCCGCGGAACGCGCCAAGCTCTGGCACCGCCTGTGGACCGCCCACGAAGCGTGGTCCGGCTCGCACTGACCGGAAGATCGACGCCTTTCATTTCAGCAAGTTCTCATTCATTGGTCCATATGCCGCGAAATGACTATGTTGCTGTCCGCGATGGGACAGCGAACGGGGTGAGCGGGATCGACAGTCGAGTGTTGGCGGGCCGTTACAGACTGCTCAACCCCATTGCCGAGGGCGGAGCGGGCGCGGTCTGGCTCGCCGCAGACGAAATGCTCCGCCGTGACGTGGCGGTCAAGGAGATACGGCTCCCGCCGGACCTCGACCCCGCCATGCGGCAGGAGGCCTGTGCCGCCGCGCTCCGCGAGGCCAACCTGGCCGCCCGGCTCAAACATCCCTCGATCGTGACCGTCCACGACGTGATCATCGAGCAGGAGCAGCCTTGGCTCGTCATGGAGCTGCTGTCCGGCGCGTCTCTCGAACGGACCGTCCTGCTGAGGCAGCCGCTCCCGGTGCACCAGGCGGCCAGGGTCGGCGTGGGAATCCTCAGCGCGCTCATCGCCGCGCACGCCGCCGGGGTCGTGCACCGGGACGTCAAGCCGGCCAACGTCTTCCTCACCCGCACCGGGCGGGCCGTACTGACCGACTTCGGTTTCGCCGTCGTCGAGGGGGAGGCGACGGCGGGACGCACCGGCCACCTGGTCGGCTCGCCCAACTACATCGCCCCGGAACGGCTGCGCGGCGAGCGCGGCGGCCCGGCCTCCGACCTGTGGTCGCTGGGCGCCACGCTCTACTTCGCCGTCGAAGGCCTGCCGCCGCACCCGGCGGAGACCCCCATCGCGGCGATCGGCCGGGTGCTCACCGATCCCGCCAGGCCACCGGAGCGGGCGGGCCGTCTGGGCCCGTTGCTCATGCGGATGCTCGCCCCCAAGGTCGAGGACCGGCCCTCCTTCGACGACGTCGCCCGTGCCCTCCAGGAGATCGCCCTCGGCCGCCCGGCCACGGACCTCCCTTCCCCGTCCTCCTCCGAGGCGGCCCTCGTCCCCGCGACCGGTGCGCGGACGCCGGAGCGGGAAGGGGCGCGGGTGTCCGCATCCGCCCCGCGCGGAAGGCGCACCGCCGTGTGGGCGGCGGCTGAGATCACGGCGGTCGTCGCGGTCGTCGCCGTCACCGCGGGCGTGGTCCACCTCACCTCCGGCGGTACGGCCCCGAGCGAGCCGCCAAAACTCAGCGAGAAGCCGGGCGCCTTCGCGGTCCCGGTGAACCCGTGCGATCTGGTCCCCGAGACCGGCGTCAAGCAGCTCATCCCCGCGCTGAAGAGCGCGGGCCAGCGGACCAACCAGGGCGGCTGTCAGTGGACGGCCCCCGGCATGGGCCTCGAGGTGTATCCGTCGGGCTCGGACAAACAGTGGGGCAAGAGCCCGCGCCAGGCCCACGAGCTGTTCGTCAACCAGCGGCACGGCACACTACCCAGCGGGCAGAACGCCTGGAGCTGGCCCGGCATCCAGGCCGGAGCGCGGTCGGCCAGGTCGACGGGGCCGTTGGAGGTCAAACCGGCCGGGGACGAGGCCTTCGGCTACGACCTGTACGAGAACAGGAAGACCGGAAAGCTGGAGAAGAGCCACGTGATCCTTCGGGTCGACAACCTGGTTCTCGACGTCGCCTACACCGTGGTCGACGGCAGCAAGGACGGCCCCGCGATCCAGGCGGGCGCCCACACCGCCGCGGCCTGGGTCGCGGAAGCGCTGAACAAGCAGAAGGCGAGAGGATGAACCATCCAGACACCTCACGGTCGCAGAGCAGGCGCGCGGGCCGGCACGCGGTGAGCGGACCGGACCCCGTCGACGTGGCGGGCCCTGCGGTGCTGGAGCAGGCCTCGCTGGAACAGGTGGTCGGACGGCTGGGGCCGATGACCCCGCAGCATGTCGCCGCCGTCGGCCTGGCCGTGCTGGACCAGCTTGTCGCCGTGCACAACCGGGGGATGCTCCACGGTGACGTGCGCCCGGGCTCGGTGCTGCTCGGCCCCCGCGACCGGATCACTCTCGCCGCGCCGACCCTGCGGTCCCCGGCCTTCACCGCCCCCGAAGGCGTGACGGGTCCCGCGGCCGACCTGTGGTCGCTCGGCGCCACCCTCTACACCGCCGTCGAGGGACGCCCGCCGTCGCCCGGCGGGTCCCTCGACAACGCGGGCCCGATCGGCCCGGTGTTGTTCGCCATGCTCTCCGGCGACCCGGCCCGGCGGCCCGATCCCGGTTCCCTGCGCAACATCCTGCTCGATCTCTCCCGGAGCGGCGCGGTCCACACCCCGCTGCCCCCGGTCCGCGCGGACGCGGTGCCCCCGCCGTCGCCCTGGGCGGCCTCGGCGCCCTTCCCCTCGGACCTCCCTCCGGTCCCGCCGCTTTCCTCACACTCCCCTGAGCTCCCGCCCGCCTTCCCCGCACCGGTCCCCGCGGCGCCCCTGTCTCCGCCGCCGTCCCCTGGCCCGACGGGCTACCGGGACGACCATCCTGAGACGACGATCGCGGTGCCCCGGCCCTACGAACCGGAAGCGACCACCCCGCCTCCGCCGTTCGCGGCGGAGGGGGCCGCCTTCGCGCCGCATCCCCGCGAACCGGAGGCGACCGCCCCTGCGCCGCCCTTCGCCCCGGAGGCCACCCCCTTCGCCGCGCCCTTCGCTCCGGAGGCCACCCCGCTCTCTGCGCCCTTCAGCCCGGAGAGCGCCTCCCTCGCTCCGCCTTTCGCCGCGGAGACCGCCACCCCCGTCCCGCCTTTCCTCCCCGAGCCTGTGCCCCCGGCGGCGTCCTTCGCCCCGGAGGCCGCGCCCCCCGCTCCGCCCTTCGAGCCGGAGTCGTCCGTCCCCACCTCGCCGTTCCCGAACCTGGAGGCGGCACCCCCCGCGTCTCCTCCTCCCACGCCGTTCCAGCCCGAGGCGAAACCCCCGGTGTCTCCTCCCGCTCCGTTCCAGGCCGAGGCGGCGCCCCCGGCGGCGCCGCCCTTCGCCCCGGAGACGATCACGCCCGCGTCGCCGGATTCCCGCGAGTGGGCACCGCAGGCGTCACCGGCCCCCGCCGCACCCGCCGTCCCCGTCCCCGTCCCCGGCCCCGCGACCGATCCCGGTCCCAGTCCCGGCGATCTCCCTCCCGGCCCGGCCCCCGTCTCCGCCTCGCGCGAGCTGGTCCCGGTCTCCGTGGCGCGGGCGGGCGAGCCCTCCCCGCCACCGGGACCAAGCGAGTCGACGGAGCGCTCCTCCGACCGCCGCCGCGGGGTGTTCGTGCCCCGCTCGATCGTGGGACTCACCGGCGGCCTGTTCCTGGCCATGGCGGTCACCATCGGCGTCCTGGTCGCCCCGATGCTCGGCGGCTCCGGCGAGGGCGAGAACGCCCAGGGGGCGGAGTCCGCGGGAGGCAACGCCAGGTTCGCCGCCGCGCCCAGGGCGTGCGGTCTGCTCGACGACAAGCAGGCCGACGAGGTCGTGCCCGGATTCAGGAGCTCCGAGGTCGAGTTCTCCGCGTGCGACTGGCTCAACCAGCACGACTGGCGAAAGCCGAACCCGGAGAAGTTCGACCTCCGCGTACGGCTGGTCGCCCAGAAGCAGGACGCCTCCGGGATAGAGAGGGCCAAGCAGTACCTGGCAGGCAAGCGCAAGGACTTCGTCGACAACGGCAAGTTCGCCTCTCCCAAGCCATCGCCCCCACAGGACCTGAAGGGAGTGGGCGAGGAGGCCTTCACCAGGGGCGCCTACGACGCGATCAACATCTACAACGGGTCGTACAAGGTCACCGTGGTCTTCCGGGTCAGCAACCTGATCGCGGAGGTCGAGTACGAGCGGGGCGGCGTCAAGGACGACTCCGACGGCAAGATCTCCGAGGGGGCGGTGAAGGTCGCCCGCTGGCTCACCGCGTCCTTGAAGAGCAATGGCTGATCCGGCCCTGCCCGTGCTCGCGGGCCGCTACCGGGCGCTCGACCGGCTCGGCGCGGGCGGGATGGGCGTGGTCTGGCGCGCCAGGGACGAGCTGCTGCACCGCGAGGTCGCGATCAAGGAGGTGCTGCTCAGCCGGAACCTGACGGAGGCCGAGCGGGCGGAGACCCGGGAGCGTACCCTCCGCGAGGCGCGGGCCGCCGCCCGACTGAGCCACCCGTCCATCGTGGCCGTGCACGACGTCGTCGCCCAGGAAGGGCGCCCCTGGATCGTGATGGACCTCATCCGGGGCCGTTCCCTGGACCGGGTCATCCGCGGGGACGGGCCGCTCCCCCCTCAGCGGGTCGCCGCGATCGGCGTCGCCGTACTCGACGCGCTGTCCCTCGCGCACAGCAGGGGCATCATGCACCGGGACGTGAAACCGGCCAACATCATGCTCGCCGACGACGGCGAGGTGCTGCTGACCGACTTCGGCATCGCGACGGTCGAGGGTGACGCCCAGCTCACCTCGGCGGACTCGCTGATCGGCTCCCCCGGCTACATCGCCCCGGAACGGCTGCGCGGCGGCGACGATCCGGCCGCCGATCTGTGGTCCCTCGGTGCGACGCTCTACGCCGCCGTCGAGGGACGGGGTCCGTTCCAGCGGGGTATTCCCGTGGCGACCCTGGGCGCCGTGCTGACCGAGCCGCCCCCCTTCCCCTCTCGGGCGGGCGACCTGGCTCCCGTGCTGCTGGCCGTACTGGAGAAGGACCCCCGGCTGCGTCCGGGCGAGGCCATGCTCCGTACGGCGCTGCAACGGGTCGCCCAGGGCCTGCCCCCCGGCCCGCTCTCCCCGGTGTCCGAACCGGAGACTGCGCCACGACAGCCTCGGCGGGCGCGGCACGGCCGTACCAGATGGCTCGTCGGAGGAGGGCTGGCGGTCGTGGCGGTGGCGGCGGTCGCCACGACGGTCCTGCTGACCACCGGCGGATCGGGGGCGCCCTCGCCCTCCCCCACGCCCTCAGATCCGGGCGCGGGCCGGTTCGCCGCCGCCCCCGCCCCGTGCACCCTGCTCACCGGCGCGGAGGTCCGCGCGGCCGGACCTACCTCCGCTCCGGTCTCCGACGTGGCCAAGCAGGACGCGGAGGCCTACTGCGCCTGGAGCGACCTGCCTGGCGGGTCCTCACTCAGGGTGGCGCTCGGCCACCTGACGCCGACCCCGGGCAGGTCGGCGCCGGACACGGCGCACGCGTTCTTCGCCGCGGAGCGCGCCAAGATCAAAGCCGACAGGGGGACGAGCCCCCTCGGCTGGGTCGGTCCGCTGCGGGAGGTGGACCGGATCGGCGCCGAGGCGTTCGCCTACGAGGTGGGCGCCCTCGAACGGGCCCACGAGGTGATCCGCTTCCGGGTCAGCAACCTGCTGATCGAGGTCAACCTGTC
This sequence comes from Streptosporangium sp. NPDC051023, assembly GCF_040689595.1. NCBI lineage: Bacteria > Bacillati > Actinomycetota > Actinomycetes > Streptosporangiales > Streptosporangiaceae > Streptosporangium > Streptosporangium sp. NPDC051023. Next base: position 113,092 of record NZ_JBFBCE010000006.1, read on the forward strand.
GCAGAAGGGCAAGCGCGTGACTCCTGAGCTGCGCAGGCGGACCGTGCGTACCGCCCAGCTTGTCGCCGAGGAGCTGAACAGCCGTGACTGACATGCCGCGGAACGGTGGACCCGCCGGGACGACCGGCCAGGGCCAGGTGCCCCGTTCCCCCGAGATGACCGGCCAGGGCCAGGTGCCTCGTCCTCCCGGGACGACCGGCCAGGGGCGCCTGCCCGACCACTCCGGGACGACCGGGGGCGCCGATCCCAACCTGCTGGCCGGGCGATACCGGTTGCTCGCGCGCCGCGACCACACCGGCACCTCGTGGCGCTCCCGCGACGAACTGCTCGGCCGAGAGGTCACGATCGCCGAGGTACGGCTCCCACCGCCAGGTCAGGACCGCGACCGGCTCCTCAGCCACATCCGCGCCGCGGCCGACCTCAAGCATCCCGGTGTCACGACCCTGCACGACGTGATCTCCGCCCCCGACAGGATGTGGCTGGTCGCAGAGGCGGTGACGGGCCGTTCCCTGGTCCAGACCGTCAGGAGCGAAGGACCGCTCCCGCCCGAACGGGCGGCCGAGGTCGGCCTGCGCGTGCTCGACGCGCTGAACGCCGCCCACGAACGGGGCGTCCACCTCGCCGCCACCCCGGAAACGGTCGTGCTCACCTCGGACGGCCGGGTCGTGCTGACCGGCATCCTGACCCCTCTCCCCTCCGACGACCTGCGGGATCTCGGTACCACCCTGTTCACCGCCGTCGAAGGCAGGGCACCGGACACCGGATCCCAGACCGTGCCCAGGATGGCCGACGGCTCGCCGCTGGCCGACCCGGTATCCGGCCCGTTGACGGCCGGCCCGACCGGCTCCAGCCCGCTGGCGCCGCTCGTTGAGGGCCTGCTCGCGGCCGACCCCGCGCATCGACCCGACGCCACCTCGGTCCGCCTCGCGCTGGAGCAGGTCTCTCCCCGGCCGAAGGCGACCCGACTCAGGTCTCCCCTCGTCATCGCGGCCGCCGTCGCCTGCGTGCTCGCGGCCGTCGGCGGGATCGTCTGGAGCAGGTCCGGCGCACCCGCACCGGCCGTCCAGACGGCGTCCTACGTCGACCCCGGCCCTTTCGCCAGGAAGCCCGGGGTGGACAAGCTGTTCACCGCAGAGCAGCTCGCGCGGCTCGGTGTGAAAACCACCCCGAACGACCTGGGGGACACCCCCATCTGGGGTTCCGCGAACGACAACGACCCCGGCACCCTCAGGCGTCAGCTCTCCGTCACGGCGCAGTTGTATCCGGCGGCGGCCGACGCCTCACGGACGCTGGCCGACCGCATCGCCTCCGCCGCCAAACGCTCGACGAACGGGAACGGAAGCCCGCAGACGGCTCCTCGCAGAATCGGCGGGCTGGGGAACGAGGCTTTCGCGGGTGAGGTCCTCGGCGGCGGCTACGCGGCGACCGTGATCGTCCGGGTCAACAACCTGATCGTCAGCGTCCAATACCAGAGCGGCGCGGGCGGACCGGACGAGGAGATCAAGCAGGGCGCCCTCACCGCGGCCAGGTGGGCGGTCGAGTCGCTCACCCGCGGGCACTGAGCGACAGCTCCGCCTCCGGCCCCGCGTCCAGGCCGAAGCGGATCTCGTGCCGCCGCAACGGCAGGCCGCAGGCGGCGCAGAGCAGGACGGGGGCGAGAACGGCGCCGCAGGGGACGTGGGTGAAGGTCAGGGCCGAGTCCTCAGGGGCGGGCAGCTCGCGCCGGGCCCAGTCGGCCAGGAGGGCGAAGACCGCGAAGAAGGCGAGGCCTTTCTCCGTGAGACCGTAGGAGCGGCCGGGCCCGGGGTCGAGGACACCGAGTTCAACGAAGCGGCGCAGCCGGTTGGCGAGAACCGAGGGGGCGATGCCGAGGCCCGACTGAAAGTCGGCGAAGCGGCGGGCGCCGAGGAGCGCGAGGGCCAGGACGGCGGTGCTCCGGCGGTCACCGAGGATCTCCATCGAGTCGGGACGGTAGCCGAGCGGATCAGGCCCGGCACCCGCGCGGACCGTACGGCGGTGCACGCGCGGCGAGCCGATCCGGGAGAGCCCGGCCGCCGGTCCCGCCTCGGTGCGGGTCTCACGGGCGTTCACCGGCCCACGACAGGCGTCACACCCGAGGTACGGCACCGCCGCGAGACCGCACGGGGCGTGCACGAACGGGAGCGGCGATCCCCCGCGGGCCCAGTCCCGCTCCCACGAGTGGATGGCCATGAGCGGCGCCCACAGCCCGAGGCCTCGCTCCGTCAGCCGGTACTCGTGACGGGTACGGCCGTTCCGGTAGGGGGCGGGCTCGAAGATCCCGTGGCCGACCAGCTCCTTCAGCCTGGTGGAGAGGACGGACTCGGAGATTCCCAGGGCGTCCCGCCACCCGGCGAAGGTCCGGATCCGCAGTATGAAGGCCCGCTGCAGGATGAGCAGCACCCACCGGTCCCCCACCATCGCGAGCGCCTGCTCAAACGCGCCGGGCCCGGCCTCCGTCACCCTCCGCACGATGCCGCCCACGGCCGCCCTCCACCGCTCGTCCTGATCGTCAACGACGGGGAGCCGTCCGGTGTGACGTCGCCTCGCGCGGGCCCGTGTCCGGGCGCCACGTCCTGGAGGCGACGGTCATCGACGAGCTGACTTCTTTTACCATAGCTTCTGGGGGATGACGGACCCCGTGGCGGTCATGGACGAGCCCGGCGGCCCGTCCCCCGCCCGGCCTCTGTCTGGGCACGCGTGAAGCAGCCGAAAACCGGACTCCAGACCGGATAAACACGATATATCTCGGATGGAACCCGGAGGCGGCCCCACACGTTGACCAGGAGACGCAGAATGAACGACAGGCGGGGCGCTCGCTCCGCGTTCGGAGGATGTTGAGAATGTCGCCCGTTCAGAAGTACTTGCTCGGAGCAGGCGTGGTGGTGTTCCTGTCGTGGCTGTTCCTGCCCAACCTGTTGTTCACCCTGGTGGTCCTGGGCGTCATCGCCGCCCCGATCGTCGGTTACCTGATGCTCGACCCGTCGCAGCGCGCCAGGCTCAGGCGCATCCGCAAGCGCGGCATCGGGCGCTGACGCCAACGGACAGGCCCGGCCCCTGAGACCCGCCCCATGAGGGGTGGGCTCAGAGACCGGCGGGCTCGAGGGTCAGGCGGTCGCGAGCTCGACCTCGACGCGCCGGGTGACCTTGCGCTCGAACACGAACGACAGCAGCGGCACGGTGCCAGCGAGCATCACACCCGCGATGTACGGCCACGACCAGCGAGCCTTCATGCCCAGGTTCATCGTGGCCACGAGGTAGAGCATGTAGAGGAAGCCGTGGATCGGGGAGACGACCCTCGACGGCCCGGCGATGCCGAAGCCGTACCTGAGCACGATGCACGAGACCAGGACGAGCAGCATCACGCCGACGACGTACGCCAGGATGCGAAAGGGCTTGAGGGCGGATTCCACGGTCATCTACCTCGGTCTGGGAGTTCGGACACTGAAAAGATACGTCGGCTTCCACGGCCATCAGGCCGTCGCGGGTTCGGGCTCCGACTCCCGCTCAGCCGTACGGCCGCGCACGATGTCCCGCACGAAGTGCCACCACATGAAGACTGCGAAGAGCCCGAAGATCCACCACTGGGCGGCGTAGGCGAGGTTGCGCCAGGTGAGCCCGCCGGGCTCGGTGGGGGCGGGGGCGCTCACCGGCTTGACCGCGACGGCGGAGGCCGGGGTCTGGGCGGTGGCGATCACGAACCCGTCGCGCAGCTTCACCCCGCGCCACAGGTTGACCAGCTCGGCCGAGGAGACGGTCATGACCTGTCCCTGCGGCAGCTGGCGTGCTCCGCGCCGCACGCTGTCGGTCGCCTCAGAGGGCTGCAGGCGCCCGGTCACGGTCACCGTGCCCCCGGGCACCGCGCCCGGCGCGGCGGCCGGATCGGCCGCCCCGGACACCCAGCCGCGCACGACGGGGATCGAGGTTCCGTCGCCGAGGTCGAGCGGGGCGAGCAGCCACAGCCCCCCGTCCCGCTCCGCGACCAGCAGTTGCCGTGAGGGGTCGAAGACTCCCGACGCGGTCACCTTGCGGCCGACCGCATCGCTCGTCATGTGCCTGCCCGGCTGGGTGAGGGCGGCGACCGCGACCGGCGCGGGGTCCCGCGCCGCGTGCGGCTTGCCGGAGTCCTCGAACACTCCCAGCTGCCAGCGGCCGAGCAGCGCACAGGCGACAAGCGCTCCGATCGCGAGCAGGTGCAACACCAGCACGCGGGGAGAGAACAGGATCCGGAGCATGACACCACGCTATCCGCCCGGTCGTGCGGTCCCGCCCTCAGCACCGCACCTCACCACCCTCCGAGGTTCCAGGCGCCACGGACCCCCACGAAAGTGGCATGAATCGGTAGTGGGATAGCAATGAATGTCGCTAAAGTCGACCCATGTCTGATCCTCAGATTGACCCCGCGGGCAACACCCAGCAGTTCCGTGCGTTCGCCCAGCGCAAGGAGCCCGAGGCCGCGCCCAGGCAGCGGTCGATGGTCGTGCCGATCGTCGTCGTGCTCGCGGTCGTGGTCGTGGCGGCGATCGCCGCCTACCTGATCTTCTAGGAAGCCGGAGAACCGACGGCGCCGACGGCAACCGCCCTCGGCGCTTTTCGTGTTCTCCGGGTCCTTCTCGACTCCCGGGAACCCCGCGCGGGGAGGAGGACGAGGACTCGGCGAGGGCCCAAGAGGGGAGAGCCCTCGCCGAGGGTCGAAAAAGCGGGAAGCCGTCAGTGACGCTCGCTCACCACCAGCGCGCTGCCGCCTCCTCTCCTGGTCGGTTCGGCGACGGCCTGGACCCTACCGTCGCCGAGGAACTCGACGGCGGTCGCCGCGCCGATCTCCGGGTTCAGCGCGAAACTGTGCCCCCTGGCCGTCAGCTCGGGGCCGTAACGGTCGATGAAGGCCTGCTCCGCCTGAGTCTGGGCGGTGTTGCGCTGTGTCGCGCGCGGAGCCGCGAGCGCCTCGGGCAGCGACATGCCGAAGTCCCAGCGGTTGACCAGGATCTGCAGCACGGTGGTGATGATCGTGGAACCGCCCGGCGAGCCGACCGCGAGCAGCGGCCTGCCATCGGACAGGACGATCGTCGGGGCCATGGAGGAGCGGGGCCGTTTGCCGGGGCCCGGCAGGTTGGGGTCGCCGGGGGCGGGGCCGAAGGTGAAGTCGGTCAGCTCGTTGTTGAGCAGGAAGCCGCGGCCCGGGACGACGATGCCGTTGCCGCCGGTGGACTCGATGGTGATGTTGTAGGCGACGACGTTCCCCCAGCGGTCGGTCACGACCAGGTGGGTGGTCTCCGGGCCTTCCGCGGGCGTCGGCGTGGCCTGCGCGGGCGGCGCGGCCTGGCACGGCCCGTAGGCGCCGTCGGGGTCACCGGGCGCGGCCGGATGCGCGATCGCCCGCTCGCCGATCAGGCAGGCGCGCTCCTTGGCGAAGCCGTCGGACAGCAGTTCCTTCAGCGGCACGCCGGGGATGTCGCCGACATACTTGGCCCGGTCGGCGAAGGCGAGCCTGGACGCCTCCAGATACTCGTGCGGGCCGATCCTGGGCAGCGCCTCAAGGATGTTGAGCGCCTCGCCGACCGTGGAACCGCCCGAGGAGGAGGGCGCCATGCCGTAGACGTCCATGCCCTTGTAGGTCACCTTCGTCGGCGGACGCTCGATCGCCCGGTAGGCGGCCAGGTCAGACAGCTCCATCAGGCCCGGCCGTACGTTGCGGGTCGAGCCGGGCGTGACCGGAGGGTTCTTGACCGTGGCCACGACCTCGGAGCCGAGCCGCCCGCCGTACAGCCAGGCCCCGCCGAGCTTGCCGAGCTGCCGGTAGGTCTCGGCAAGCTCGGGGTTGCGGAAGGTCGAGCCGACCGGCGCAGGGGCGCCGCCGGGGAGGTACAGCTTCGCGGTCGAGGTGAAGTCCTTGAAGCGGGCGGCGTTCGCCGCCGTCTGGTCGTGGAAGGTCCGGTCGACCGTGAATCCCTTCGAGGCGACCTCGATCGCGGGTCTGAGCGCCTGGCCGAGCGAGATCGTGCCGAACCGGCGCAGGGCCAGCTCCCACTGCGCCACACTGCCCGGGACCCCGGCGGAAAGACCGCTGGTCACCGCGTCGTCGAACGGGATCCCCTCCAGGGAGGCCGGGGTCATCGCCCGCGGCGCCGTCTCCCTGCCGTCGATCGTGTGAACCTTTCCGTGCCGTGCGTCGTAGTACACGATGTAGCCGCCCCCGGCGAGCCCCGCCGAGTACGGTTCTGTGACACCGAGCGTGGCCGCGCCCGCGACCGCGGCGTCGATCGCGTTCCCGCCCCGGCGCAGCACATCGAGCGCGGCCCTGCTGGCATCCAGGTCGACGGTCGCGACGGCGCCGCCGTACCCCTCCGCGACGGGTTTCTTCTCCGTCTGCTGCGGCGGCGACGCGGCGGCGGGCCGCACGAGCAGGATGGAGCTTCCTGTCAGGATCACGGCGGCGGACACCGCCAGGCGTCTATTGATCATGATGGCCTCCCGCAGCCAGCTTGACTCAGTTGACCTCCCTTGTCAGCCCTTTCTTTCACCCGTCCTACCTCAGGCGACGTAGTCCCGCCTGCCTCCCACGGTGGACGCGCAGGTCAGAGAAGGGGACGTAAAGTGCTGACCGTGCGCGTCAACCCCCGCCTGCCCCTCTTGCCGCTACCGCTGCTCGTGGCGGTCCTCCAGATCATGGGCACCAAGGGCGCGGAGTGGAACCAGCTGCACAACGCCGGGCTGATGCGGGTCATGCTGGACGGCCCCGGCTACATGCTGCTGCTCACCGGCCCGATCGCCCTGGCCGTACGGCGCCGCCACCCGCTGGTCACCCTCGCCGTGACCCTGGTCGCGACCTGTGTCTACATCGCCATGGGATACGCCTACGGCCCGATCTTCCTCAGCCCGGTCATCGCGCTCTACAGCGCCGTCGCCACCGGGCACCGGCGGGCGGCCTGGCTGGCCGGCGGGCTGATGTACGCGTTCTTCTCCGGCTACGTGGCCTGGTTCGCCTCTCTGCCGATCCCCACCTGGTACCACAACCTGGCCGTCGCGGCCTTCATCGGCATGGTGCTGGCGGCGGGCGAGTACGCCAGGGCGAGGAGGGAACGACTGCTCGAGCACGAGCGGGTCGAGAAGGAGGAGTCGAGGCGGCAGGCCAGCGAGGAGCGGCTGACCATGGCCCAGGAGCTGCACGACGTGCTGGCGCACAACATCTCCCTCATCCACGTGCAGGCCTCGACGGCGCTGCACCTGATCGACGACCATCCCGAGCAGGCGCGCACCGCGCTCACCACCATCAAGCACGCCTCGAAGGACGTGCTGACCGAGATGCGCTCGGTGCTCAGCGTGCTCCGCGACGGCGCCCCCCGTTCCCCGACGTCCGGGATCGACCGCCTCGACGAGCTCGTCGAGCGCACCGAGCACAACGGCCTGACGGTCGTCAAACAGATCTCCGGGCGGGTGCGGACGCTGCCGCCGGGGACGGACAGGGCCGGATACCGCATCGTGCAGGAGGCGCTCACCAACGCCGCCAGGCACGCGCCGGGCTCAACGGTCACGGTGCTGCTGGAGTACGGCCCCCACGAGCTGCTCATCCGGATCACCGACTCGGGCGGCGCGGGCACAGGTGAGAGCCTGGGGAGCGGCAACGGCATCCCCGGCATGCGGGAGCGCGCCTCCGCCCTCGGCGGCACGCTGACCGCAGGCAGTCACGGACGAGGCTTCCGCGTCGAGGCGCGGCTGCCGATCCCCGAGGAGTCCGCATGATCAAGATTGTTCTCGCCGACGACCAGGCGCTGGTCAGGGCCGGGTTCCGCGCCCTGCTCGACGCCCAGCCGGGGATGATCGTCGTGGCCGAGGCCGCCGACGGGGCCCAGGCGCTGCGCCTGGCCGCCGAACACCAGCCGGACGTGGTCCTGATGGACATCCGCATGCCGGGCATGGACGGCCTGACCGCGACCCGGGAGATGCCTCCGGGGCCGAGGATCATCATCCTGACCACCTTCGAGCTCGACGAGTACGTCTTCGAGGCCCTGCGCAACGGCGCCAGCGGCTTCCTCGTCAAGGACACCGAGCCCGCCGAGCTGATCCAGGCCGTCCGCGTCGTCGCCGACGGCGACGCGCTGCTCTCCCCCGGCGTGACCCGCCGCCTGATCGCCGAGTACGCCAGCCGGGCCAAGACCCCCGTCCTCTCCCAGGAGCTCGGCCTGCTCACCGACCGCGAACGCGAGGTCCTCACACTGGTCGGCACGGGCATGACCAACGACGAGATCGCCCAGAAGCTCTTCATGAGCCCGGCGACCGCCAAGACCCACGTCAGCCGCGCCATGATGAAGCTGCACGCCCGCGACCGCGCCCAGCTCGTCGTCATCGCCTACGAGTCCGGCCTGGTCCGCCCCGGCTGGCTCTGACTCCAGGCCGGGAGGTTTCCTGACGCGATGTGAAAGCAAGTTCGGAAAAAGTCCCATGCCTTCACGGCATGTCGGCGATACTGTGCGTGTTCTCAAGGACACGAAGGGAAATAATCGTGCTCATGACGTCACGACGGCGCCCCGCCAGCCTGAGGCCCACTCCCGAGACCGCGTCCCACCCCCTGCCCGGCACGCCGCGCGAGCTGTTCGACGCGCTCCCGCAGCTCCCCGGGCTCCGCACAGAGATCATCGATGGGAGACTGATAGTGAGCCCGGTGGGCACCCCCGAGCACGGCTGGACCGCGACACTTCTGGCTTATGAGCTGTACGAGCTGGTCAGGGAGCGCGGCTGGCATGCCTATACGGGCAACGTCGACGTCTGCATCGACGGACCCCGCGATCCCGTCGAGCCCGACTTCGTGCTGGCCCCGCCCGACTGCCCCCGCTGGGGGGAGCGCGAGCTGTTGTCGTCCGGCCTGATCATGGTGGCCGAGATCGTCTCGCCCGGCAGCGTCACCGACGACCGCGACAGGAAGCCCGGCGTCTACGCCCTCGGAGAGGTCCCGGTGATGGTTCTCATCGACCCCGTGGCCACACCCCCGACCGTGACGGTCCTCAGCGACCCCAAGGAGGGCGTCTACCTGACCTCCGCCCGCGTCGCGATGGGGTCGCCCGTGCACATCCCCGACCCGGTCGGCTTCACCCTGGACACCTCGATCTTCATCGACGCCCTCGACCGCCACTGAAGCCCACGGGGGCCGCCAGCCCCGACATTTCCGACATTCACCATGAATCCAGATGAGAATCATCTTTCTCTGGACTTGACGCCCACAACAGGCCATGTTTAGGTATGCCTTACCTAAGAACAGCTTAGGCTTACCTAAACTTGGAGCGGGATGTCCTCGGCGAGCTCGGCTTTGGAACGTGCCAGAGCGTTGATCTACCGCTGGCCCGCCGACTTCGCCGGGTTCTCCGCGAACCTGTCACTGAAGGATGCAACGCACACGTTCCGGGGCACCGCGAGGATCGGGACCGATCGGTCCGCGGAGCCCGAGGTCACGCTCGAGGGCGCGAGCGGCGAGCAGGTCGAGTGGGTGACGCGGCAGCTCGCCTCCCTGGTCGCGCACCGGCGTGCCCGCCGGAACGACGAGGCCGCGCCGACGCTCGCCGAGGAGTCCGCGGACCACCCGCTCGGTGTCCTGGTCAGGACGGACGACCGGTTCGGGTCCGCCTACCGCGTCAGGGGTGACTGGATCACCGAGACCACCCGGCACACGCCGTCGGCGACCGTCCGGGTCTACGTGGCCAACCGCGAGACGACCCCTGACGGCAGGTTCCTCCCCTGCCACCTCGCCACCACGTTCAGCGATCCGGAGACGGGCACGATCACCCGTCTCGAACTGCTGGACGAGCGGTACGTCGAGGTGGACGGGCTGATGCTCCCGGCCAGACGGTCGGTGATCAGCCAGAGCTCGCGCGGGGTCGTCGCCCGCGTCATCGAGCTCGGCGCACATGGAAAGGCAGAATCATGAAGCACGGTCTGGCCGTCCTGCTGGCCGCGGGAACGCTCGCCCTGGCGGGCTGCGGAAGTACGGCGGAGCCCCAGGCGAGAGCCGCCCAGGAGACCGCTCCCCAGGCGGCTCCCTCAGCGGATCCCTCGGCGGCGCAGTCACAGGCCGCTCCCCAGGCCCAGGGGCTCCCGGTCACCGTGCAGGCGGCGGACGGGACGAGCGTCGAGGTGAAGGACGCCTCGAGGATCATTCCCCTGACGGGAGACGTCGCCGAGATCGTGTTCGCACTGGGCCTGGCCGACAAGGTCGTCGGCGTCGATCTGTCGGCGATGGGACTGCCGGAGGCCCGGCAGAAGCCGCAGATCGGCTATCAGCGGTCGCTGGCCGCGGAGGGCATCCTCTCCCTCAAGCCGACCGTGCTCGTCGGCACCGAGGAGGCGGGCCCCCCGGCCGTGATCGACCAGCTCAAGGGCGCCGGCGTCCCGGTCGTCACGGTCCCCTCCGGGGCGACGAGCGTCGACGACGTCCCCGGCAAGATCGAGCTCGTCGCCAAGGCGCTCGGCGTCGCGGACAAGGGCGTCGAACTGGCGGCCAGGACGAAGACGGAGATCGACGCCGCGAAGGCGAAGGTCACCGGCACGGACAGGGCGCGGGTCGCCTTCCTCTACCTGCGCGGCCAGTCGAAGACCTACCAGCTCGGCGGCGCGGGCACCCGGGCGGACGCAATGATCGCCGCGGCCGGGGCCGAGGACGCGGGCACCGCGGCCGGGGTCAAGGGCTACAAGCCGATCACGGCGGAGGCGATGGTGAAGGCCGCTCCCGACCAGATCCTCGTGATGTCCATGGGCCTGGAGTCGGTCGGCGGCGTCGACGGCCTGCTCAAGCTGCCCGGCGTGGCGGAGACCCCGGCGGGCAAGAACAAGCGGATCGTCTCACTGGACGACCTGGAGCTGCTCGGCATGGGCCCGCGTACCGGCCAGGCACTCGACAAGCTCGTCACCGCCTTCCAGCAGCGGTGAGCTTCCCCAAGACCGTGGCGAGGGCGTCCCACAGCGCCCCCGCCGCGACCGGCGGCCGGACCGGGGAGACAGGGGCACCGGGGTCGTCCGCTCCCCGGACCGGCCGCACGGTGCTGAGAAACGCGCTGATCCCCGCTCTCGCGGTGCTGCTCGCCACGCTTTGCGTCGCATCCGCGGGGATCGGCGCGGTCCCGGTGCCGTTCGAGGAGGTGGTGGGTTCCCTCTTCGGCGGCACCGGCCCGCACGACGCGGTGCTGTGGCAGATCCGCTTCCCCCGCGTGGTCCTGGCCGTGCTGATCGGCGCCTCGCTCGGCGTCGCGGGAGCCGCCATGCAGGGCGTCTTCGGCAACCCGCTCGCCGAGCCCGGCGTCATCGGCGTCTCCTCCGGCGCGGCCGTCGGCGCCGTCGGCGCGATCGTGCTGGGCATCAGCGCCTTCGGCGGCTGGTCGGTGACCGTGGCCGCCTTCCTCGGCGGGCTGGCCGCCACCTTCCTCGTCTACCTGCTGTCCCGCTCGGACGGCAGGACCGAGGTCGTCACCCTGGTCCTGACCGGCATCGCGGTCAACGCCGTCGCGGGAGCGATCGTCGGCTTGCTGACCTTCCTCGCCGACGACGCGCAGCTGCGTTCGATCTCCTTCTGGAGCCTGGGCAGCCTCGGCGGCGCGACCTGGCCCGTGGTCGCCGCGGTGCTTCCGTTCGCCGTGGTCGGGCTGGTGCTGGTCCCGTTCTTCGCGGGGACGCTGGACGTGCTCGCGCTGGGCGAGCGGAGCGCCCGGCATCTGGGGGTGGACACCGAGCGAATCCGCCTCGGTGTGATCCTGCTGGCCGCGCTGCTGACCGGCGCGGCCGTCGCGGCGGCCGGGATCATCGGCTTCGTCGGCCTGGTCGTGCCGCACCTGATCCGCCTGGCCGCGGGGCCGGGACACCGGGTGCTGCTGCCCGCCTCCGCCCTGGCAGGAGCCCTGGTGTTGCTGGCCGCCGACCTGGTCGCGCGAACGGTCGCGGTCCCCGCTGAGCTGCCGATCGGTGTCCTGACCGCCCTGCTCGGCGGCCCGTTCTTCCTGTGGCTGCTGCGCCGTACCCGATCCAGACAAGGAGGATGGGCGTGATCGACGTCCGCTCGGTTTCCGTCTCCGCGGGGCCCGCACGGCTGCTCGCCGACGTCTCACTGCGGGTCGGGCCGGGTGAGCTGGTCGCGGTGGTCGGCCCGAACGGCGCGGGCAAGTCCTCGCTGCTGTCCGTGCTGGCCGGGGACGTCGCGCCGTCGTCCGGCTCGGTCACCCTTGGCGGGCGGCCACTGCGCTCGCTGCGCCCGGCCAGGCTGGCGCGCATGCGCGCGGTGCTCCCGCAGCGCGTCACGGTCGCCTTCCCGTTCACGGCGGCCGAGGTGGTCGCGATGGGCCTGTACGGCTCCCGCCTCACCGCCGTCGAGGAGGAGAAACTCCTCGAGGGAGCCATGGCGGTTACGGACGTGGCGCACCTGGCGGCCCGCGCCTACCCGACCCTGTCCGGCGGGGAGCAGGCCCGCGTCTCTCTGGCCAGGGTCCTGGTGCAGCGTGCCCCGGTGCTGCTGTTGGACGAGCCGACGGCGGCCCTGGACATCCGGCACCAGGAACAGGTCATGTGCGTCGCCAGGGACCGCTCCGCGGCGGGAGACACCGTCGTGGTCGTCCTGCACGACCTCAACCTCGCCGCGGCCTACGCAGGCCGGGTGGTCGTCATGCGCTCCGGCGCCGTCGTCGCCGACGGCTCCCCCGCCGAGGTTTTCGCCCCCGATGTGCTGAGCGAGGTGTACGGCTGCGCCATCGACGTCCACCACGGCGGCTCGGGCCTCACAGTCTCCCCCCGCCGCGCCCACTGACCCGGCGGCTCGCCTGGCCCTACCGCCCCGCGCTCGGGTGAGCACGGGGCGGGGACCGTACGGCGGCGGTACGGCCGCCGCCCTACGGGTGTGCCTAGTCGGCGATGACCTCGGAGACCGGCGTGAACGGCAGGTCGAGGGCCAGGGCGACCTGGTCGTTGGTGAGCAGGCCCGCGTGGGTGTTGAGGCCGAGCGCGAGGCCCGGGTCCTGCTGGAGGGCGGACTTCCAGCCGAGGCCCGCGAGCTTGACCGCGTAGGGCAGCGTCGCGTTGGTCAGCGCGTAGGTGGAGGTGTTCGCCACGGAACCCGGCATGTTGGCCACGCAGTAGAAGATCGAGTTGTGGACCTGGTAGGTCGGCTCTGCGTGCGTGGTCGGGCGGGAGTCCTCGAAGCAGCCGCCCTGGTCGATGGCGATGTCGACGAGCACGGATCCCGGCTTCATCCTGGAAACCAGCTCGTTGGAGACGAGGGTCGGCGCCTTGGCCCCGGGGATCAGCACCGCGCCGATGACCAGGTCGGCTTCGAGGACCTCCTTCTCGATCGCGTACGAGGTCGAGACGAGGGTCTTCAGCCGTCCCTGGTAGATGGCGTCGATGAAGCGCAGACGGTCGACGTTGAGGTCGAGGACGGTGACGTCCGCCCCCATGCCGACCGCGATCTGCGCCGCGTTGAGACCGGAGACGCCCGCGCCGATGACGACGACCTTGGCCGGCGCCACACCCGGCACGCCGCCGGGCAGCACGCCGCGACCGCCGTTGAAGCGCATCAGGTTGTAGGCGCCGACCTGCGGGGCCAGGCGGCCCGCGACCTCGGACATCGGGGCGAGCAGCGGCAGGGTGTTCCCGACCTGGACGGTCTCGTACGCGATGCCGGTGACCCGCTGGCTGAGTAAGGCCTCCGTGCATTCACGGCCCGCCGCCAGGTGCAGGTAGGTGAAGAGCACCTGCCCCGGACGCATGCGGTGGTACTCCTCCGCGATCGGCTCCTTGACCTTGAGGATCATGTCAGCCTCGCCCCACACCTCGTCAGCGGTGTCGAGGATCTTGGCTCCGGCGAACAGGTACTCCTCGTCGGGCAGGTGCGAGCCAAGGCCCGCGTCGCGCTGCACGTAGACGTCGTGGCCGTGTCGGACCAGCTCGTGGACGCCCGCCGGAGTAGCGGCGACGCGGTACTCGTGGTTCTTGACCTCGGCAGGCACGCCGATCTTCATAACGGGTCCTTTCGGATTCCAAAGGATGTCACAGCACGGCCCACCAAACGTGGTGACGTTTCAGCGAATGCCGTGACGATTGGGTGAGAACTATTGTGCTGCCGCCGTGGTGGCGTCAGAGACGGTTCCACGCTTCCGTCAGCACGGAGCGAAGAATCGACTCGATCTCATCGAATTCCTTGGGGCCGCAGATGAGCGGAGGGGCGAGCTGGATCACCGGGTCGCCCCGGTCGTCCGCCCGGCAGTACAGACCGGCCTCGTAGAGGGCCGAGGAGAGGTAGCCGCGGATGAGGCGCTCGGACTCCTCCAGGCTGAAGGTCTGCTTGGTCGTCTTGTCCTTGACCAGCTCGATGCCCCAGAAGTAGCCGGAGCCGCGCACGTCGCCCACGATCGGCAGGTCGAGCAGGCGCTCGAGGGTCCCGCGGAAGACCGGCTCGTTGCGGGTCACGTGACCGAGCAGGTCCTCGCGCTCGAACAGGTCGAGGTTGGCCAGGGCAACGGCGGAGGAGACGGGGTGACCGCCGAAGGTGTAGCCGTGGGCGAACATCTCGGTGCCGTTCTTGAACGGCTCGAAGAGTCGCTCCGAGGCGATCATGGCGCCGATCGGCGAGTAACCGCTGGTCATGCCCTTGGCGCAGGTGATGATGTCGGGGACGTAGTCGAACTTCTGCCCGCCGAACATGGTGCCGAGGCGGCCGAAGGCGCAGATGACCTCGTCGGAGACGAGCAGGACGTCGTACTCGTCGCAGATCTCGCGCAGGCGCTTGAAGTATCCGGGCGGCGGCGGGAAACAGCCTCCGGCGTTCTGCACCGGCTCGACGAAGACGGCGGCCACGGTGTCGGGGCCCTCCATCTCGATGGCCCTGGCGACGCGCTCCGCGGCCCAGTAGCCGTACTGCTCCGGGGTCATGCCGGGCACGCCGGTGATCTCGTCGGCCCGGTAGTGGTTGGTGTTCGGCACGCGCACCGAGCCGGGGACCAGGGGCTCGAACATCTGCTTGAAGGCCGGGATGCCGGTGATCGACAGGGCGCCCTGCGGAGTGCCGTGGTAGGCGATCTGACGGCTGATGACCTTGTGCTTGAGCGGCCTTCCAGTGATCTTGAAGTACTGCTTGGCGAGCTTCCAGGCGGTCTCGACGGCCTCGCCGCCACCGGTGGTGAAGAAGACCCGGTTGAGGTCGCCGGGGGTCTGCTCGGCCAGGCGGTGGGCCAGTTCGGCGGCCTTGGGGTGCGCGTACGACCAGAGCGGGAAGAACGCGAGTTCCTGAGCCTGCTTGGCGGCGGCCTCGGCCAGCTCGCTGCGGCCGTGCCCGGCCTGGACCACGAACAGCCCGGCCAGGCCGTCGAGGTAACGCTTGCCGTGGACGTCGTAGATGTAGCTGCCTTCGCCTCGCACGATCATCGGCACTTCTGAGCCCTCATGGGAGCTGTGCCGGGTGAAGTGCAGCCACAGGTTGTCCTGCGCGGCCTTCATGATCGAGGCCACGTCGGTGTTTTCGGGGTGGTTCATTGCGATCTTCCCTCGGTAGCTGAGCTTCCCACAGTGTGCATGCCCGAAGAAGGTCTTGCCAAGTGAAAACGTGGCAACAGAGTGCAAGAACTTCGGAATCCGCAAAAGCTTCGTGTAACAACAACGAAATCCGCGAATAGAATCTGGGAGTGTCCGGACTCTCACCTGGTCGATTCCGTCCAGCGGAATCAGCCGGGACCGCCGGGCGGGAGGCGGGCCGGGAAACCGCTGGGCGGGAGGCGTGCCGGGAAATCGGACACGAACGGTCACACAGCCTGTCCGCCGGTTGTGATCCAATAGGACGGACCAGATATTGAGATGCGAGGGAACGTCGTGACTCCTGACGAGATCGAGGGCGCCGTCGCCGCGGGCCTACCCCAGGCGATCGAAGACCTCAAGCGGCTCGTCTCCATCCCCTCCGTGGCCTTCCCCGGCCATCCGGAGGAGCCGGTGCTCGCCGCCGCGGCGGTGACCGAGGAGCTGCTGCGCAGCACGGGCCTGCCGCACGTCCAGCAGATTCCGGTCGAAGGGAGCTTCCCCGCCGTCTACGCCGAGGCCCCTGCCCCGCCCGGTGCGCCGACCGTCCTGCTCTACGCGCACTACGACGTGCAGCCCGCGGGCGACCCCGCGCTGTGGCGCACCCCGGCCTTCGAGCCGACGGAGATCGACGGGGCCGTTTACGGTCGCGGCGCCGCCGACGACAAGTCCGGCGTCATCTCACACGTCGCCGCGCTCCGTGCCTTCAGGGGCCGCTTCCCCGTGGGCGTCAAGGTGATCATCGAGGGCCAGGAGGAGTACGCCGGGGAGCGCCTTGAGGCCTTCATCGAGCGGAACCCCGAACTGGTCCGCGCCGACGCGATCATCGTCGCCGACACCGGCAACCCCCGCATCGGCGACCCCGCCGTGACCACCTCGCTGCGTGGCCTGGCCGCCTTCACCGTCGAGGTACGCACCCTGAAGGAGGCGCTGCACAGCGGCTCGTTCGGCGGCGCGGCCCCCGACGCCCTCGCGGCGCTGATCCGGATGCTGGCCGCCCTGCACGACGACCACGGCGACATCCGCGTCCCCGGCCTGCCGCGCGGCGCCTTCCTCGGCGCCGGCCCCTCCGAGGAGGAGTTCCGCGCGACCGCGGGCGTGCTCGACGGCGTCTCCCTGGTCGGCTCCGGCTCGCTGGCCGACCGCCTGTGGGCCTCGTACGCCATCACGGTCACCGGCCTCGACGTGCCGACCGTCTCGGGTGCGATCAACGCGGTCCAGCCGGTCGCCAGAGCACGGGTGACCGTGCGGGTTCCTCCCGCGGGCGACCCGAAGACGACCGCGGACGCCGTGATCGACTTCCTCAACCAGGTCACCCCGTGGGGCGTCAAGGCGAGCTTCACCGACTACGTGCTGGGCTCCGGCTACCTCGCCGACTCGGGCGGCGCGGCCCGCTCCGCGCTGAACCGGGCGATGGAGCGCGCCTTCGGCAGGCCGCCGCGCGACGTCGGCGCGGGCGGCTCGATCCCGCTGGTCTCCACACTCGTCAAGCAGTTCCCCGCCGCCTCGATTCTGCTCTTCGGCGCGGAGGACGACGACGCCTCGATCCACGCGCCGAACGAGCGCGTCAACATCGAGGAGCTGCGCCGTACGGCCACCGCGGAGGCGCTCTTCCTCCAGGAGTACGGCTCCGCGGCCTTCTGAGCGGGGCCGCCCCAGCCGTCCCCGGCAGGGGAGTCCATCGGAAAACCCCACCCGCACCGGGTGGGGTTTTTCTTTGTGGTACTTTTTGAACTGACTGGTCAGTCTAAAAAGGGGGGGTCCGGTGTTCCACGGAGTCGCGGTCCGCGCAGACGGTCTGTCCCTCAGCGGAGGGCACGGGTGGGTCTACCGTGACGTCTCCGCCGGGGCCGGCCCCGGCAGCCTCACGGCCGTCGCCGGGCAGGCGGGCAGCGGGCGGACCAGCCTGCTCCTGACCCTGGCGGGGCGGATGAAACCCACCGGAGGCACGCTCACCGTCGGAGGACACCGCACACCGAGGACGATCCGGCGGGTCGCCGCGCTCGGCCTGGTCGACGGGGTCAACGACCTGGAGGGCGCGCTGTCGGTCGGCGAGCATCTGCGGGAGCGGGCGAGGGGGCCGCTGTGGAGCGGGCGGCAGACGGCACGGGCCGGGACCGCGCTGACCCTGGCCGGCCTCGGGCGCTCCCCCGGCGACCGGACCCTGATCCGTGACCTGGACCGGGAGGAGCGTGTACGACTCGGGATCGCGCTCGCCCTGCTCGACGAGCCGGGGCTGCTCGCCCTCGACAACGTGGACGCCGGTCTCGGCGCCGAGCGGCGCGACGCGCTCTGGGCGACGCTGTCGGACCTGGCGGGGCTGGGGCTGACCGTCATCGCGGCATGCACGGAGAGCGGCGGACCGACGACGTTGCGCCTGCCGTCGAGGCGGTTGGCCGCTCACGGCGAGGAGCCGGGGACGTCGGTCGCCACGGCCGGGGAGGAAAAGCGATGAGATCACTGCGGTTGGGCGATCTGGAGCTGCGGCGGTTCACCCGGTCGCGGCTGACCAGGGCAGCGCTCGCGGCGGTGGTCGTGCTGCCGCTGCTGTACGCCGGGCTGTACCTGTGGTCGTTCTGGGACCCACAGGGCAATCTCGGGAACATCCCGGTCGCGCTGGTCGTGGAGGACAGAGCGGCGACCGTGGACGGCAGAACGGTCGACGCGGGCCGGGAGTTGGCCGGGCAGCTGCGGGAACGCCGGGTCTTCGCCTGGCACACGGTCGACGCGCGCCAGGCGGAGGACGGCCTGAACGACGGCGGTTTCTACCTGTCGCTGACCATCCCCGCCGACTTCAGCGCCAGGCTCGCCTCGCCCTCGGGCGACGGCACGCCGAAACCCGCGGAGCTGGGCGTTCGGGTGGACACCGGACGCAGCTACGTCATGCGCACGATCTCGGACGCGGTGTTCACCGAGGTCAAGAACGCGGCGAGCCGTACCGCGCTGAAGGACTACTGGGACGACGTCTTCGTCTCCTTCGGCGAGCTGCACGACGCGACCGCGAAGGCCGCGGGCGGAGCGGACGAGCTGCACGACGGTACGGCGAAGGCCGGCGAGGGCGCCTCGGCCCTGAACACCGGTCTCGGCCAGGCCAAGGACGGAACCCACAGGCTCGCCGTCGGCCTGGGCAGTGCGAACACCGCGACCGGCAGGCTGTCCTCGGGGGCGGACGGCCTGGCGAGCGGCCTGGGCGAGGCGGAGAGCGGCTCGCGCGAGCTGGGCCGGGGCCTGGCGAAGCTCGGGGAGGGCGCCAAGCGGGTCGCCGAAGGCAACGCGCGGGTCTACCGGCAGGTCCACGCCCAGGTCACGACGCTTGACAAGATCGCCGACCAGCTGGGGCCTGTGCTGGGGGGCGACGGCGCGCGGCTGCGGTCGCTGGCCCAGGCCGTCGAGCGGGACGCGGAGCTGGTCGCGAACGGCACCGGGCCGTCCAGCGGGATCGGGCGGGAGACGGACCAGGCCTCGCGACAGGCACGGCAGCTGCAGGACTGGCTGAGCGCCAACCCCGACGCCGACCCCCGGCTGCGGGCCATCGCCGACCGGCTCACCGAGTCGACCCGGCAGACGGCCGGCGGGGTCCCGAGCACGGCGGGCGGCGGTGACGTCGAGGCCCTGGCCCGGCTGCGGCGGGACGCCGGGAAGATCTCGGAGATCGCGGCCCGCACCGCCGAGATCGCGCCGAGCGCGGGGCAGCGCCTCGAACAGGCGAGGAAGAAGATCGACCAGCTGGACGCGGGCCTCGGCGAACTGGCCGACGGCTCGGCCAAGGTCAGCGCGGGGCTCGGCGACGCGAGCGCGGCGGGCGGCAAGCTCACCTCGGGCCTGACCCGACTCGGTGACGGCGCCACCCGGCTCAGCCGGGGGCTGGCCCAGCTCGACGGCGGGATCGTCAGGCTGAGCGACGGCGCCGCCAAGGTGGACACCGGGGTCGGCAGGCTGCGCGACGGCGCGGGAGAGCTCACCACCGGCCTCGGCAGGCTGGCCGACGGGTCAAAGGAACTGAGCGACAGGCTCGGGGACGGAGCGGCGCGGATCCCCGACTACGACGAGCGGGAGCGCGCCGGGCGTGGCGACATGATGAGCGAGCCGGTCAGGCTGGCCAGCCAGGTCCTCAACGGGGTGCCGAACTACGGAACCGGCTTCGCGCCGTTCTTCGTCCCGCTGGCGCTGTGGGTCGGCGCGATGGTGAGCTACATGGTGCTGCGCCCGCTCAACCCCCGTCTCCTGGCCGGTACGGCTCCCGCGTGGCGGATCGCGCTCGCGGGCTGGCTCCCCGGGCTCGTCCTGGGCGCGGCGCAGGTCGGCGTGCTGCTGGCGGTGATCAGGTTCGGGCTCGGCCTGGAGGCCGCGCACTGGGCCGGGATGGCCGGCCTGCTGCTGCTCACCACGGCCGCGTTCCTGGCGATCGTGCAGGCGGTCAGCGCCCTGCTCGGCCCGCCGGGGCGGGTCGCGGTGCTGGCGCTGCTGATGCTCCAGCTCACCTCGGCCGCGGGAACCTACCCCATCGAGACGTCACCCGGCTTCTTCAGGGCGATCTCGCCGTGGCTCCCGATGAGCTGGGTGGTCAGCGCGCTGCGCAGGCTGATCAGCGGCGGCGACCTCACCGTGGTCTGGCAGGCCTGCGGGGTGCTGGCCCTGTTCACCGCGCTCGGCCTGGCCCTGAGCGTCTACGCGGTACATAAAGGACGTACCTGGTCGATGCGCCGACTCCACCCCGAGCTGGCCCTTTGACTACGGTTGATCTCATGACTGAACGGCGAACCTTGGCCAGGGGTGCGGGCACGCAGGCCGGGCGTGAGCGGCGAGGCTCGGGGACCGGCCAGAGCACGGCCGCGGGCAGGGGGGACGGCCGCAGGGCGGAGACGCGGCTGCGGTTGTTCGCCGCGGCGGTCGAGGTGATCGCCGAGCAGGGCTACACGGCGGCGACGGTCGACGCGATCGCCGAGCGCGCCGGGGTGGCGAAGGGCACGGTGTTCTACAACTTCGGCAGCAAGGAGGGGCTCTTCACCGCCCTGCTCGAACACGGGATCCAGCGGCTCGCGGACGCGATGAGCGAGGCGGACACCGGGCGGGCGGGTGCCGGAGGAGACGCCTCCCCTCCGAGCGGCCTGCCGGGCGAGGCGGGAACGGGTGAGGGCTCGGGCGAGGCGCAAGCGGAAGCGGAAGCGGAAGCGGAAGCGGATGAGGGCGAGGTCGGGGCGAAAGCGGGTGAGGACGGGGTCGGGACCGCGCTCGGCGCGCTGGACGCGGTGGTCATGGCGCAGCTGCGCTTCTTCGAGGAGTACGGCGCGTTCGCCCGGGTGCTGCTGACCGAGATGTGGCGTACGGCCTGGCAGGACACGATCGCCAGGCTCCGCGAGAAGGCGCTGGGCGTCTACGCGGTCGTGCTGCGCAGGGCGGTCGCCGAGGGCACGATCCGCGCGGACCTTGACGTGGACACCGCGGCGACCGCGGTGTTCGGCATGGTGCTGACGGTCTCGATCGAGCGCAGGGCGCTGCACCCTGACCGCCCGATCGAGCAGCTGCACGCGACCCTCGTCGATCTTCTTCACGGACGGGTGTCCGGTAAACCACTGACTGGCTGAAAACGAGTACTCGATCACCTCTTGTTAGGGGAAAAAGGTTCTTCTTACGATCGTCCCGTGGTCAACTCCCGAGTAAGACCGCGCAGGCGGGTTCTCCCCTATCTCATGGCCGTGGTGCTGGCCATCGGACTGATCGCCGGACTTCGCTGGTTCTTCGGCGGAGGCGGTGCGGAAAACGAGGAAAACAGGGCAGCCTGCCAGGGGCAGGCCGTGACGATCAGGATCGCCTCCTCACAGGACAAGATCGCCACCCTGCGAGAGGCCGCCAAGGAGTACAGCGGGCGTACCGTGGCCGGGCACTGCACCGTGGTCACCGTGGACGCCGTCAACTCCGGCCGCTCGATGCGCACCCTGGCCAAAGGCTGGGACGAGCGCACCGACGGCAAACGGCCCGACGTGTGGACCCCGTCGGCCTCGACGTGGCTGGCGCTGCTCCGCCAGCAGGTCGGGGGCTCCGATCACACGGTGCCGGTCACCGACGGCAAGCCGCCCTCGATCGTGTCCTCGCCGATGGTCATCGCGATGCCCAGGCCGATGGCCGAGGCCCTGGGCTGGCCGGGCAAGGAGATCGGCTGGTCCGACCTCGCCAGGCTGGCGACCGATCCCCAAGGCTGGGCCGCGCACGGCCACCCGGAATGGGGACGGTTCAAACTGGGCAAGACCAACCCCAACTTCTCGACCAGTGGCCTGAGCGCCACCGTCGGCGCCTACTTCGCCGCCACCGGCGCCACCTCCGATCTGACCTCCGCCGATGTGGCAGACCCGAAGACCAGGGAGTTCGTCGGAAGCGTCGAGCAGTCGATCGTCCACTACGGCGACGTCTCCACGACCTTCATGGACAACCTGCTCCGCGCCGACGACCGGGGCTCCGCGATGTCCTACATCTCAGCGGTGACCATCGACGAGAAGACGGTCAGCGACTACAACCAGGGAAACCCCTCGGGAGAGCCCGAGACACAGGGCAAGCACGCCGCGCCGCGAACCCGGCTGGTCGCGGTCAACCCCAAAGAGGGCACGCTCCTCACCGACCACCCCTACATCGAACTGACCTGGATGGATCCCGCGAAGAAAGCCGTCGCCGACGACTTCCTGACCTACCTGCACAGCGACCGGATCCAGTCGAGGTTCCAGTCCTACGGCTTCCGCGGCTTCGACGGCAAGCCGGGGCCGATGGCCGTCGAGGCGAACGGCATCCTGCCCAACGCGAAGATCACCACACTCAGCCCGCCCTCCCCCGCGGTGCTGGACAAGGTGCTGCGGAGCTGGGCAGAGCTCCGCAAGCGGGCGAACGTGCTGATCGTCGTGGACAAGTCAGGCTCGATGGAGACCGAGGTGTCCGGCACCGGCGAGAGCCGCCTCCAGTTGGCCAGCAAGGCGGCGATCAACGCGCTGCCACAGTTCAGGAAGGACGACCGTGTCGGACTGTGGTCCTTCTCCGTCGCGGAGGACGGCGAGAACGACTATCGGGAGCTGGTCCCGGTCGACGCGATCTCCAATACCGGGCCCGAGTTGACCAGGCAACTCGGCATGCTGACCGCGGGCGGCGAGACCGGGCTCTACGACACCGCACTCGCGGCCGTCGAGCGAATGCGGGCGGCCAAGGACCTCGAGGCGATCAACGCGGTGGTCTTCCTCACCGACGGCAAGAACGAGAAGGGGAACGGCATCGACCTGGACAACCTGCTCCGCAGGCTCACTCCCGAGGTGCGGCTGTTCACCATCGGCTACGGCGAGGGAGCCGATCAGGACGTGCTCAGACGAATCGCCGAGGCGACCGACGGAGCCGCCTACGACTCCTCGGACGCGAGCAGCATCGACCGGATCTTCACCAGCGTCATCTCCAACTTCTGAACGCGGCGAACTCTGGCGGGAGTTCATTCGTCGGATAGGTACCGACACCAACGGGAGGCCGGGTGTATCAACAGCCGCAGCGACGGCGCAGGAACTTCGCCCCGTTCGTCATCGCGATCATTCTCGCCGGTGCCCTGATCGTCGGGCTGCGGCTGTACATCGGGAGCGGGGAGTCCGGCGGCTCCGGTACGGAGCAGG
Source organism: Streptosporangium sp. NPDC051023 (assembly GCF_040689595.1). Classification (NCBI taxonomy): domain Bacteria; kingdom Bacillati; phylum Actinomycetota; class Actinomycetes; order Streptosporangiales; family Streptosporangiaceae; genus Streptosporangium; species Streptosporangium sp. NPDC051023. The sequence continues at coordinate 136,275 of NZ_JBFBCE010000006.1, forward strand.
GCGCGGCGCAGGCCGAGGCCTGTGCCGGTGGAGGGGTGAAACTGACCGTGGCGGCGTCCTCGGAGAAGGGCGAACTACTGCGGAAGATCGTGGCAGGGTACAACGGCAGGAAGGTCGGCGGGCGCTGCGCCGACGTCGTCATCGTGACCAAGACCAGCGGCAGCGTCATGCAGGCGCTGGCCAGGGGCTGGGACGAGCGCCAGGACGGCCCGCGTCCCGATGTCTGGTCTCCGGCGAGCAGCGGCTGGATCACCCTGCTCCAGCAACGCGCCGCCGGTTCGGACACCGGCCCGCTCGTCGCCGCGGCCAACCCGTCGATCGCCAAGACACCGCTGGTCATCGCGATCCCCAAGCCGATGGCCGAGGCACTGGGCTGGCCCGGTAAGAAGCTCGGCTGGTCCGACCTGCTCGACCTGTCGAAGAGCTCGTGGGCCAAGTACGGCCACCCCGAGTGGGGGCAGTTCAAGCTCGGCAAGACCAACCCCAACTACTCGACCAGCGGCCTGAACGCCACCATCGGCGCCTACTTCGCGGCCACCGGCCTGTCGGGCGACCTGTCGGAGAAGAACGTGGCCGACGCCAAGGCGAGGGAGTTCGTGCGGGGAGTGGAACGCTCGATCGTCCACTACGGCGACACGACGCTGACGTTCCTGTCGAACCTGCAGCGGGCCGACGACGCGGGAGCGGGCCTGAGCTACATCTCCGCCGTCGCGGTCGAGGAGAAGTCGGTCTGGGACTACAACCAGGGCAACCCGACCGGTGACCCCAAGACACTGGGCAAGCACGGCAAGCCCAGGGTGCCGCTGGTGGCGATCTACCCGAAGGAGGGAACCCTCTACTCGGACAGCCCGTACGCGGTGCTGACCGCACCGTGGGTGGACGAGGCCAAGCGCGCCGTGGCCGCCGACTTCCTGGCATACCTGCAGGCCGCGCCGCAGCAGGCGCGCTTCGCCGACTTCGCCTTCCGGTCCTACGACGGCAAGCCGGGCACGCTGATCACCGAAGCGAACGGGCTGCTGCCCGCCGAGCCGAAGACGACGCTCAGCCCGCCCGCCCCCAACGTGCTCGACAAGGTGCTCTCCAGCTGGGCCGAGTTGCGCAAACCCGCGAACGTGCTCATGGTCATCGACGTCTCGGGCTCGATGGGCGCCCTGGTGCCGGGCACCGGCAAGAGCAAGCTGGATCTGGCCAAACAGGCGGCGGTCAACGCGCTGCCCCAGTTCGGCCCGCACGACAACGTCGGCCTGTGGATGTTCTCCACCGCGCGTGACGGCGACAAGGACTACCTGGAACTGGCACCGATGGCCACCGTCGACGAGGCCCAGCGCAAGACGCTGCGGAGCAGGCTCGAAGGGCTGACCCCCGACGGCGGGACCGGTCTCTACGACACCGCGCTCGCCGCCTACCAGCACGTGCGCGGCAAGCACAGCGGTGACGCGATCAACGCGGTGGTCTTCCTCACCGACGGCAAGAACGAGGACAACAACAGCCTCTCCCTGGAGAACCTGCTGCCCGACCTGCGTGCCGAGTCCGCCCAGGAATCGGTGCGGATGTTCACGATCGCCTATGGTCAGGACGCCGACCTCGACGTGCTCAAGCAGATCTCGGAGGCGACGCACGCCGCCGCCTACGACTCTCGCGAACCGGGAAGTATCGACCAGGTGTTCACCGCGGTGGTATCCAACTTCTGATGTCCCGATTCGTTGAGGAACTGCGAGAACCGTGGGGTCTGCTGCTCGGTGCGACCGCCGCGGGTGCCGCGTGGGCCGTCAACGTGCACCCGGCCGCCGCGGTGTTCGTCGGGGCCGCCGTCTGGCTGGCCAAGGCGGGCACCGCCGCGTTCCAGGGGCGGGGCGAGAGCCGTACGGCGTCCGCCGTCGCCCCGGGCAGCCAGGAGGACGGCTGGCTGCGGCGGGCGGACTCGGCGGCCCGGGACTTCGGCGAGCTGGGCGCCTCGATGGGCCAGGGCCCGCTGGCCGAGCGGATCACGCTGATGCGGCCCCAGGTTGACGACGCGATGGCCACCCTGGAACGGCTGGCCCGGCAGGCGTCGACAACCGGGACCGCGCTGGCCAGGTTCGACCTCGACCAGATCAGGCAGGAGCGCCTGCGGCTGACCGGCGCCAGGGAGCAGGCCAGGAAGGGGCTCGTCGACGACATCGACCGCGCCCTCGCCTCACTGGCCTCCCAGCTGGCCGTGATCGACCGGCTCGCGGAGACCAGGGACCGGGTGCTCGCCCGGATGGAGTCGAGCACGATCAGCATCGAGGAGCTCCTCGCGCGCGTGGTCGAGCTGTCGGCGACGGCGGCCACCGGGGTCCTGGAGCCGACCGGGGTTCTCGACGAGCTGGCCGACAATCTCGAAGGGGTCCGGCGCGGCCTGCACGAAACCGAACAGATCACTCGCGACGCGCTGGACCGGTGAGGAGCCCCCATGTTCAAGGTCATCCGTCGAGCCTGGCGTTACCTGATCTTCGCCCTGTCTGGCAGGTTGAACGAGCTGTCCGATCCCCGGGTCCAGCTCGAGCAGGCCATCCAGGAGGCCAAGGAACAGCACCGGCTCCTGACCCAGCAGGCCGCCTCGGTCATCGGCAACGAGCACGAGTTGGAGATGAAGCTCAACCGCTCACTCGAGGAGACCGAGAAGCTCCAGGCGAACGCCCGGCAGGCGATCCTGCTCGCCGAGCAGGCCAGGGCCGCGGGTGACGAGCGCAAGGCCCTGTCCTACGAGGACTCCGCCCGTGCCTTCGCCTCCCGCCTCGTCTCCGCGGAGACCGCGTTGCAGGAGGCCCAGCTCATGCACGAACGCGCCCGGCAGGCCTCGGCCCAGGCCCGCGCGGCGGTCGAGACCAACGCCATGGCCCTGCAGAAGAAGCTCTCCGAGCGGATGCGGCTGCTGTCCCAGCTCGACCAGGCCACGATGCAGGAGCAGCTCAACAAGGCCATGGGCGACCTGTCCGGGCTCACCCCCGCGGGAGAGACCCCGACTCTGGACGAGGTTCGGGAGAAGATCGAGAAGCGCTACGCCCGCGCCCTCGGCGAGGCCGAGCTGACCTCGAACTCCGTCGAGGCCAGAATGATCGAGGTGGAGCGCGCCGCCATCGACGTCGAGGGCGCCGCCCGCCTCGAGGCCATCAGGGAGAGCCTCGGCCTCGACAAGAAGCCCGAGATCGAGAACTGAGCGCACGGAGTCCGCGGGACTCGGAGATCCGGCTCGGGACTCGGGTTTCACACCGAACACCGGAGCCGGGCGCTCAGTCCACGGGGTCGGGGCTCGGGGAGCCGCTCGGGCTCACACCGGGTGTCGGAGTCGGGCCGGGGGCTGGGCCGCGGGGCGGGTTCAGCGAACCGGTAGGTCGTAGACCCGGCGGACACTGCTCGGGGTGGTGCCGAGATCGGCGCCGTAGACGTGCAGGGAAATCGCCGTGGTTTCGCCGATGTTGCGGACCCGGTGGATGTCCCCCGGCGGGGCGAAGCCGCTGACGTCGCCCGCCCGGTTGGCCGTACGGCCGGCCTCGGTGAGGTGGTCGCCGTCGAGACGGTAGATCGTCTCGTACTCGACGCCCTGCAGCACACCGAACACGCACCACGCGATGTGGTCGTGGATCACGGTCTCCTGGCCCGGCCGCCAGACGATGGCCACGATCGAGAAGGCGGGCTCGGTGTGGAGGATGTGACCCACGTAGTGGTCGGGGTCACCGAGGCGTTCCTCCTCGGTGAGGATCTCCGGGGAAAGCGGCCTGCGGCGCAGCGCGTCGGCCACGGCGAAGGCCGTCGCACGGGGGCTCGCGGACCGGCCGGTCAGTTCCCGCGTCTCCGTGACCAGCTCCGCGAGACCGGGACGGACAACTGCTGTGATTCCCATACGTCAAGGGTGTGTCGCACCAATACATAACGTCTAATGCCTATCTTTCTGTTCATTCATCGATAATTTTGATACATGCTCGATGTCGTACGGCTTCGCGTCCTGGCCGCTGTCGCGAGGCACGGCTCGGTCACCGCGGCCGCCAGGGAACTCCACTACTCCCAACCCTCCGTCAGTCACCACCTCGCCAAGCTCGAAGCCGAGACCGGCGCGAAGCTGATCCAGCGGGTCGGCCGGGGCATCAGGCTCACCGAGGCGGGCCGCCTGCTGGCCGAGCGGGCCACCGAGATCGTCGGCCGCATCGAATCCGCCTCCGCCGAACTCTCCGCGCACATCGGTCTGCGCGCGGGCCGGGTCAGACTGGCCGCCTTCCCCTCGGCTCTGGGCACGTTCGTCCCCGAGGCGGCCTCACTGCTCACCCAGAGGCATCCGGGGCTCGGGCTGCGCCTGACCGAGACCGAACCGCCGGAGGCCCTGCGGATGCTCCGCGCGGGCTACGTGGACGTGGCGGTCATCTTCCGCTACGACGACACCGCCCCCGAGCCGGAGGGCGTCCGGCTGGTCCACCTGATGGACGACCCCAGCTACCTGGTCACCTCCGGCCTGAGCGGCGAACTGCCCTCGCACCGGGACTCCCTGTGGATCGGAGGGTGCGACCGGTGCCGCAGCCACCTGCTGCGGCTGTGCGCGAAGGCGGGCTTCGAGCCGGAGATCGCCTTCACCACCGACGACATCGTCGCCGTCCAGGCTCTCGTCGCCGCGGGAATCGGGGTGACGGTCCTGCCGGGGCTCGCCCTGCACGCGCACCGCCATCCCAAGGTCACAACGGTTGAACTGCCCGGCTCGACCCGTCACGTCTACGCCGCCACCTATGGCGAGCCACCGTCCCCTCCCGCGACCGCCGCCCTCCTGGCCGCCCTGACCTCCGCCGCGCCCAGAAAGCCCCCTGCTCCCCCACGCCACAAGCCGGCACCGACGCGACAACCCGCACCCGCACGGGACGGACAGCCTCCGAGCGCCGGTACGGCGCGCGGCACCGGGCGCGCGGCCGGGAAAATCTGAGGCGATCCGGAGCGGGCCGAGTCTAGGATCCGGATATGCCGGATCTGACGACACTTGCCCTTTTCGCTGCCGCGACCCTCGCCCTGCTGCTCGTGCCGGGTCCCGCGGTCCTCTACATCGTGACCCGCAGTGTCGCCCAGGGCCGGGGCGCCGGGCTGCTGTCCGTGCTGGGCATCCACCTCGGCTCCGTGGTGCACGTGGCCGCCGCCGCCCTCGGCATCAGCGCCCTCCTGGCCGCCTCCGCGACCGCGTTCACCGCGGTCAAGTATCTGGGCGCGGCCTACCTGGTCTGGCTCGGCGTCCGCAAGCTGATGACCCGCGCCGACGGCGACGCCCCCCTGGAGGCGCAGGCCGTGTCCAGGGCGCGGCTGTTCTGGGAGGGCTTCGTGGTCAACGTGCTGAACCCGAAGACCGCGATCTTCTTTCTGGCCTTCCTCCCGCAGTTCACCGACCCCGCGCGCGGCCCGATCGCCCCGCAGGTCGTGGTGCTCGGCATGATCTGGATCACGCTCGGCATGGCGAGCGACGCCGCCTTCGCCCTGCTCTCCTCGGCCATGGCGGGCCGCCTGCGCCGCTCCGCCCGTGCCCGTCGCCGCCTGGACGTGACCAGCGGCGTGGTCTATCTCGGCCTGGGCGCGGTCGCGGCGTTCACCGGCGAGAGCGCCGCCGCGGCCAGGGCCTGAGCGACCCGCGCCCGTCCCTCCATCCGGCCCGGCCCGTTCAGCCCGCCCCGCGGGGAGAGCGCGGCCGGAGGAGGAACCCCGCGGCGACGACCCTGCGGATCACCAGCGTGAGCGCCGCGACCGCGATGGCCGTCCACGTCTGGGCCTGGGACAGGCGTAGGAGCCCGGCCGCAAGGAGGAAGTCGAGCAGCACGGCCACCGCGATCCCGGAGCCGCCGCCGAACACCAGGACGGCGAGCGCGGCGACCAGTCCCATGGCGATGACCGGGACGACGGCCGCCTGGAGCAGCTCAGCCATTTCCCGCACCGGCCGCGGGACGGGTGGCCACCTCTCCGACCGAGCGCCCCTCCCGCTCGATCTCCCTGTTCAGGAAGAAGTTCAGCGCGGTCCTGATGGCCGCGATCGCCGCGAGCTGCCCGATCTGCGTGAAGCTCGGCGTGATGGCCGTACGCAGGATGTCCCCGGCGAGCTGGAACTCCAGGCCAAGAGCGAGGAACCTGCCCAGGAACAGGCGCACGACGACGAACCCGTTGGCGTCGCGCTCGCGCACGGCGACCACAAGGAAGCGGGCGAACGCGACCACCGCGCCGACGAAGATGACGACCGCACCGGCCGCCTCGACCAGCCGGACGAACAGGTCGACGACCTCCCGGAGGGTCTCCTCGGGCAGAAGGTCACGCATGTGCTGCTGGTACCCGTTGATCTCCCGCCTAAGCGGTAACCACCCAGGTCCTGCCTCCGGTGACCGCCCGGGACCGTGGCTGCGGATGAGCCCTCCCCACTCCTGTGCGGCTCCTGTACGGCGGGCAGCTCCACCGGGGCGCCACGATCCCGGCCGAGCGAGGTGCGCCCCGGCGAGGGCGGATAGACGGGAGACGAGAAAGCCGGGGCCGGGCGTCTCGGCACAGGGGCGCCTCTTTCCGAATCACGGAATTCCCCACGAAAAGACCGAAGACTTCTTTCCGCCCAACGGAACGCCCGCCACCACAAAGCGCAATTCCCAAATCACCGAACGCTCAAATCACGGAACATCTCTTTCCGTAAAGCGGAATGCATCACCAAATCATGAAGCATCCCCCGAGTCACCCCCCTTTCCGGACCACGGAACGCCACTTTCCGTAAAACGGAATGCATCACCAAATCATGAAGCATTCCCCTCCGAGCCACAGAACCCCCCTTTCCGGACCACGGAACGCCCCTTTCCGGACTACGGAATTCCCAGACAAGCCGAAATCTCAAGCCCCGAAGGCGGGCGACGCGGGCATCATCACTACAGGTCCATGAGCAGGCAGTTTCCCATCCGTTCATGATCGCATCCACTCAAAGTCGCACCAATTTTCCCTTTTATTGCCGACCAAAACCATTGAGTCGTCAGATAAAGCTAATTACGGTCCACTGACGTAGCTGTTCGATCATTTCTGGAGGAGAACGCTGTGAAGCTTGCCAAGATGGGCATTGCCGCCATCGCCCTGATCGGCGCGACCGCGGTACCGCTGAGCATCTCGACCCCGGCCAACGCCGCGTCCTGCGGAGGCTCGCGCATTGAGCACATAGCGGTGAACTCCGGTGGCAGCACCTACGGCTACCTCGACGTTTACTACAGCTCGAGCACGGGCAGGAACTGTGCCCGTCTCGACCGGGTCGTGAACTACGGCACCAAGAAGGGGATGATCCTCCAGCTCTGGGCCTGCCAGCCGGGGTCCAACCCGTGCGGGCAGCTCGACTACGAATCCGACAGCGGCCAGTTCGGCCAGTACGCCGGTCCGGTGAGCGTCTACGGCAAGGGCCGGTGCATCCAGGTACAGGGCTCCGTCCAGGACGCGAGCGACAACTGGGCCAACCTCACCACCCCGATCTTCCACTGCTGATCCGAAGACGGCCCGCGCCCACCCCGTGCGGGCTTTCCGGCGACGCCTTCGAAAGAGCCCCCTGAAGGCGCCGCCTCCGAGGGCACGACTCCCGGCGGCACCGTCGCGCCGACAAGCACCACGGTGAGAACCCACCGCAGCGGGAAGTCACCGTCGTGGGAGTCATGCCCGAAGCGCCGGGGCCGCGGGGGCGGGGCGATCGCCCCGTCCCCGCGGTCACCGGCCCCTGCCCGTCGGGCCGTGCGGCGGCTCAGATCGCGTTGAGGTTCAGTAACTCCGACGCGATATACCCAACAAGCGTTTGATCCAAAAACTGAACCGTGAGAGGCTCCCGGGCGCACCACCTCACCCTGCCCGGAGTCAGCGGGCCGGGCCGAACCAGGTGGTGAGGGCGGTGCGGAGGGCCACGTCCTCGGGGGTCTCGGGAGCCGCGCCCACCGGGGCCGCCCAGGCGACGTGGCCGTCGGGGCGGATGAGCAGCGCGGCGGGGGCGGGGACCTCGCCGACGACCGGGAGGAGCCAGCCGCCCTCCCGGCACCTCGCCTCGACCAGGTCGACCCGGTCCGCCCAGCCCTCGGCCACCGCGGCCAGATCAAGCCCTCCCCCGCTGCTCGCGCCGAGATCGAGCAGGACGGGCCTGGCGGCGTGCAGCAGGCCGAACAGGCGGATGTCCCCGCCCGGGGTCCGCAGGTCGAGATCGGGAACCCGCCGCCCGAGCAGCGGATGCCCGCCGCCCATCGGATATCTGATGTCCAGCGCGGTGATCATGCCGCCGAGCAGCCGGTTCACCGCGTCGATCTCGATGAGCCCGCCGAACACCTCGCGCAACGCGGTCATCTGCTCACCGGGACGCCCCAGCACCGTCTGCGCGCGCGTGTTGCGCAGCACTCCCTCCGCGACCGGGTGCCGCTCGGCGTGGTAGCTGTCCAGCAGCCGGTGCGGCGCGTGACCGTTGACCACGGAGGCGAGCTTCCAGCCGAGGTTGACCGCGTCCTGCACCCCCATGTTCAGTCCCTGCCCGCCCGCGGGAAAGTGAATGTGCGCCGCGTCCCCCGCGAGCAGCACCCGGCCCCGCCGGTACTCCGCCGCCTGCCGCGCGGCGTCGCTGAACCGGGAGACCCAGCGGGGGCCGTGCATGCCGTAGTCGGTCCCGGCGATCTTCACGAGCGCCTCCCGCAGCTCCTCGAAGGTCGCCGGGGCGTCCCGATCGGCCACGTGGTCGAACTCGTTGGTCATCACCCGGTACCAGTCCTCGCCGAAAGGCAGCACGGAAAAGGAGCCGTGCTCCCTGCGCTCCTGGAAGATCCATTCGGTGGGCGGGTCGGCGAGCGCCACATCGCCGAGCATCGCGGTCATCGTCGCCGGAGTCCCGGGAAAGCCGATTCCGGCGAGCTTGCGGACCGCGCTGCGCCCGCCGTCACAGCCGACCAGGTAGTCCGCGCGCAGAGTCTTCACGCCTTCCGGCCCCCGTACCTCGACGTCGACGCCGGTCTCGTCCTGGTGGACGCCCGTCACCTCGGACGACCAGCGCACCCGCACGCCAAGCTCGGCGGCGCGCTCCTCCAGCAGCCGCTCGATGGTCGCCTGCAGGACCATGAGTATGAAGGGGTACCTGGTCTCGAAGCGGCCGAGGTCCAGCCACAGCGCGGAGAAGTGGGCCCTCTGCAGCCTCTGCCCGGCGTCGAGGAAACCCCCGAGAATGCCCCGTTGGTCGAGGACCTCCATGGTGCGGGCGTGGATGCCGCCCGCCCGTGACTCGCCGCCGCGCCCGGCGAGCCGGTCCAGCACCGCGACCTCGACCCCGGCCAGCCGCAGCTCGCATGCGAGCATCAACCCGGTCGGCCCGCCCCCCGCGATCACCACGTCCGTTTTCGCCACGATCGCCTCCTTAACGCAGTTAAATTTAACTACGTTAAGGATTAATTGAACGATGTTAAGCTGTCAAGCGTTCCCGGACGGAGGGCAAGATGAAGATCACTCCCGAGGCGATCGCACGGACCTCGCTGCGACTGCTCAACGAGGTCGGCCTCGACGGGCTCACCATGCGACTGGTGGCCAAAGAGCTCGGCGTGCAGGCCCCCGCCCTCTACTGGCACGTCAAGAACAAGCAGGAACTGCTCGACGCCATGAGCGGGCTCGTGCTCGCCGAGAGCACCGAGGGGATGGAGCTGCCGGGGCGCGGCGTCTCATGGGAGGAGTGGGTCACCGACTCGATCCGGCGGCTACGCCGGGTGATGCTGCGCTACCGGGACGGGGCCAGGATGATGGCGGGCACCCACGTCACCGACCCGGCCATCTTCCGGATAACCGAGCTGTCCCTGCGGACGATGCAGGATGCGGGCTTCTCCCTCCGCGAGGCCGCGCGCACCTTCCCCACACTCCTGCACTACACCATCGGTTTCACCATCGAGGAGCAGGCACGCACCGGCGTCTCGTACGGCGACGACAACCCCTACCTGCCGGGCCGGATCGCCCTCTCACTCGACGCCGAACGCTTCCCTCTCACCACACGGGCGCTGGACGACCTGTTCGACCCCGACGGCGACGCGAGCTTCGAGCACGGCCTGCAGGTCATTCTCAGCGGCATGCGCGCCCGCCTGGAGTCGCCGTAGCACTCGCCGAAGATCGGGCCCGTACGCCTCCACCCCACACCGACGGGCGCCCACAAAATTTGCGAGGTGCGCATTTTTGCGGATCCCGCAAAAACTTGTTAGCGTTGCCCCATGGGATGGCGGGAGCAGAAGAAGGCCGAGACGCGTGCGACGCTGAGCTGGGCGGCGCTCCAGCTGAGCGTCGAGCGCGGATTCGACACCATCAAGGTGGAAGACATCGCCAGGGCCTCCGGTGTCTCGCCACGCACGTTCAACAACTACTTCTCCAGCAAAGGTGAGGCGATCGTCGCCCGCCACCTCGACCGTCTCCTGCGCGTCGCCGAGATGCTCCGCGAGCGCCCGGCGGAGCCGCTGTGGGACGCGATCGCCCAGTCGTTGCTGCCACAGTTCGAGCCGGACACCGCGGCGGCAGCCCTCCCCATTCCCGACGCGGCGCAGTGGGCGGCGGGCGTGCGCATGATGCTCACCGAACCGGCCCTGCAAGGTGAATTGCTGCGGGCCGGGGCCGTCGCCGAGGCCGAGATCGCCGCGGCCGTCGCCGAGCGCACCGGCACCGACCTGAACCAGGACCTGTACCCGCATCTCGTCGCCTCCCTGGTCGTGGCCGCGACGAACACCGTCATGGCGCACCACCTCCGCACCAACTCGTCGGTACCGGTCGAGCGGCTGCTGGCCGACGCCCTCGCCCGGATCGCGGCGGGACTGCCCACCCCCTAGAAGCCACCAGAAACAATTTCAGCCCGGCGGACAGCCGGGCCGATCTCTCATGCCCGGAAAGGGAGTCCCCTCATGATCGATGTCGTCATCGCGGGCGCAGGCCCCAATGGCCTGATGCTCGCCTGCGAACTCGCCCTGGCCGGAGTGCGCCCACTCCTCCTGGAACGCCTCACCGAGCCGATCGACCAGCAGCGCGCGAACGGCCTGGTCGGCCAGGTCGTGCGCATGCTCGACCGGCGCGGACTGTACGAGCGGCTGACCTCCCCCGGCGCCGTCCCCGAGCCCGCACCGCGTTTCGTGTTCGGCGCGTTCCCGCTCGACCTGCACGACCTGCCAGACAACCCGCTCTACGCACTGATGGTGCCCCAGCACCGGATCGAGCGCATCCTCGCCGAGCGCGCGGCCGAACTGGGAGTCGAGGTTCGCCGTGACCACGAGGTCATCGGCCTGACACAGGACGAGAAGTCGGTGACGGTCGAGCTGCGCGACCGGGAGCCGATCCAGGCGGCCTTCCTGGTCGGCGCCGACGGCGGGCACAGCCTGGTCCGCAAGCTCAGCGGGATCGACTTCCCCGGCGTGACCACCGACGACTCGGTGTCGCGCACCAGGCATGTGAGCGTGCCCCGGGACATGATCGGTGCCGACAGCGGCCTGGTCGTCCCCGGTTTCGGCGTCGTACCGCCGTTCCAACACCTGCGCACCGAACGCGGCCTGATCATCTGGGCGCCGTTCCCCAACGGCGACCCGTTGGTCAGCACGGTGGAGTGGGAGCAGCCCCCCGAGGGCGAGGCCTCGCTCGACGAACTCCGGGCCAGCGTCTGCCGTGTGCTCGGCGCGGACGTGCCGCTCGGACCGCCGACCGGGCCGGGACCGCACCTGGCAAGGCGGCTGTTCGGCGGCAACACCCGGATCGCGTCCCGGTACCGCGCAGGCCGGGTGTTCCTGCTGGGGGACGCCGCGCACGTGCACTCGGCGATCGGTGGCCCGGGACTCAACCTGGGCCTGCAGGACGCGATGAACCTCGGGTGGAAGCTTGCCGCGCACGTGCGCGGCCACGCACCGGAGGGACTGCTGGACACCTACGAATCGGAACGATTCCCGGCGGCGTGGCGGGTCGCCATGCACACCCAGGCACAGTCGCTGCTGATCCGGCCGGGCGGCGACGTGACGGCGTTGCGCCAGCTGTTCGGCGAACTTCTCGCCCAGCCCGCGACGCGGCAGCACATCGCCGGTCTGCTGTCCGGCGCCGACGTCACCTACGACATGGGAGGGGCAAACGGGCCGCTCGTCGGCCGATGGGCACCCGATCTGCCAGGCCTGCGCGAACTGACCCGCACCGGCCGCCCGCTCCTCCTCGACCCCACCGGCACCCTCGACGCGGGTCCCTACGCGTCACAGATCGACACCGTGACCGTCCCGGAACTGGACACCGCGCTGCTGCTCCGGCCCGACTTCTACGTCGCCTGGCAGGGCACCACGGACGAAGGCCTGGATCAGGCGCTGGGCGCCTGGTTCAGGGCCGCCTGAGCGGCGGCGCCCCACAGGGATCTGCCGTCCCGTCCTGGGCGAGGCCCTCCGCCCCGCCCAGGACGAGACGGTGGCGCGGCAGCACGAAAACGCAGCGCCGGGACGTCAGCGGGGCATCCTGCGCCAGACGGCGCGGGGCAGCACGCGCATCACCGCGAAGAACGCGCGCAGTGTGCCGGGCACCCACACGACCTCGGTGCCGGAACGCAGCCCCGCGACCACCGCGTCGGCGACCTGGCCGGGTGTCGAGGACATCGGCGCCGGGGACATGCCCCTGGTCATCCTGCCGACGACGAAGCCTGGCCGTACGATCATCACCCGGGCGCCGGAGCCGTGCAGCGCGTCGCCCAGTCCCTGCGCGAAGCCGTCGAGGCCCGCCTTGGCCGAGCCGTACACGAAGTTGGCCCTGCGAACCCGTACCCCCGCGACCGACGACAGGACGACCAGCGTGCCGTGGCCCTGCTCACGCAGGTGCCGGGCGGCGAAGAGCCCCGCGGAGACGTGCCCGCCGTAGTTGACGGCGACCGCCCGCGCGGCGGCGACCGGGTCGGCGTCGTAGGCGGCCTGGCTGCCCAGCACCCCGAAGGCGGGGATCACCACGTCGAGGTCGCCGACCAGCTTCACCGCGGCCTCGATCACCTCGCCGTGCGTCTCGGGCAGGGAGGCGTCGAAGTCCAGCAGGTGCACCTCGGCGTCCCCGATCACGAGCGGCGTCTCGCCGGGGTCGCGCGAGGCCAGCACGACCCTGCGGGCGCCGTCACGGACCAGTCGCTCGACGACCGCCAGACCGATCTCGCTGCGCCCGCCCAGCAACAGCACGGTGTCGATCGAGCCCAGGGCGTTCTTCACCACGTTCCTCCAGCATGGATGCCCCGTCCTACAGGGCGGGTGGGAAATGAGGATGTCAAAGCGCGAGCCTTCTGGCCAGGTCGGAACGGAAGACCCCGGAGGGATCCGCCTCGTCGCGGACCTTACGCCACTCCTCAAGCCTGGGGTACATCACCGCGGCGGTCGCCGCCGACATCCGGGAGTCCTTCGCGAGATAGATCCGACCGCCCGCCTCGGCGACCCAGCCATCGAACTCCCGCAGCAGCCGGGCCAGCCCCGCGCGGCCCGCCGGGATGTCCAGGGCGAGGGTCCAGCCGGGGACGGGGAACGACAGCATCCCCCGCGTACCGGGACCGAACCGCTTGAGCACGGTCAGGAAGGAGACCACGCCCTCGGCGGAGAGCCGGGAGACGATCCGCCGCAGCGTCGCCTCCTCGCCGAAGGGCACCACGAACTGGTACTGGACGAAGCCGTTGGAGCCGTAGACCCGGTTCCAGCCCTCCACGAAGTCCAGCGGGTGGAAGAACGGCGCGATCCCCTGGATCAGGCCGGTCGCGGGACGTGCCTTGCGGTACCACGCCTCGTTGAACGCCCGCACGGTCAGCGGGTTGAGCAGGCCGTTCGGCGCCCACGGCGGCGCCTTCAGGAGCGATCCCGGAGCGAACACCAGCGGGTCAGCGCCCCGGGGCAGCTCGTCACGCCCGGCGTGGTCGCCCCGGGTGAGCACGCTGCGGCCCATCCGGGCGCCGGAGGCGAGCAGATCGATCCAGGCGACCGTGTACCGGTAGCGGTCGTCGGTCGCGGTCATGGTCTCGAGGGTGTGGTCCAGGTCGCGGGTCCGCTCGACGTCGACCCGCACCCGCGAGGTCTCGATCGGCACGCACTGGAAGACCGCCTCGGTGATCACTCCGGTGAGCCCCATGCCGCCGACCGTGGCCCAGAACAGGTCGTCCTCCGGCGTCAGCGTACGGCTGCCGCCCCCCGCCGTGACCAGCGTGAGGGAGCGCAGGTGGGCGCCAAAGGAGGAGTCAACGTGGTGGTTCTTGCCGTGCACGTCGGCCGCGACGGCACCGCCGACCGTCACGTGCCTGGTGCCCGGGGTGACGGGGACGAACCAGCCCCTCGGCACCAGGGCCGTCATCAGGTCGTGCAGGCTCAGCCCCGCGGCGGCGGTGACCAGTCCCGTGGACTCGTCCAGGGACCACGAGGTCAGCGCGGTGCAGTCGAGGACGAGCCCTCCCGCGTTCTGCGCGGCGTCGCCGTAGGAGCGGCCGAGTCCTCTGGCGGCCACACCGCGGCCGGAGGCCCGCCGTACCAGCTCGGCGACCTCCTCCGGGGAACGGGGCCGGGCCAGGCGCGCGGCAGTCGGCGCGGTACGGCCCCAGCCGGTCAGCAAGGTCATCTCAGGTAGATCCCGATCAGGAGCGGAAGGAGGAGAAGGGCGACGAACAGTTGCAGGGGCCGGTCACTCAGCGCGAGTTCCTCCGGCTCCTCGCCGACGCCCCGGTCGACCAGCAGGTTGTGCCGCAGGACGATGAGCACGAAGGGAACGATGCTCATCGGGTAGAAGGGCCCCGGGTGCTCGTTCAGCGCCCAGAGACAGTAGGTCACGATCATGGCCCCCGAGGCCATCGCCCGGACGCCCGCCAGGTAGCCGGGCGTGTAGGCGGCCAGGATGGCCCGCGTCGCGTTGCCCGTCGCGTTGCCCAGGGAGGCGCGCAGCTCGGTCTCGCGCTTGCCCGCGACGAGCTGGAGCGAGCCGAGCGAGATGACCACGAGGAACCAGCTCGTCACCGGCACCTGGACGGCGATGGCTCCGGCGAAGGCCCGGATCACGTGGCAGCCCGCGACCGCGACGAGGTCGACCACCTCCTGGTGCTTGAGGTAGTAGGTGTAGGAGAAGGTCAGCGAGAGGTATCCGGCGACGACGAGCGGCAGGCGCCAGCCGCCGGACAGCGCGGCGATCGCGGGGGCCAGCACCACGAGCATGATCCCGATGACCCAGGCGAGCCGTACCGGGACCAGGCCCGCGGCGATCGGGCGGTGGCGCTTACGCGGGTGGCGGCGGTCGGCCTCGACGTCGGCCGCGTCGTTGAGCAGGTAGGCACCGCTCGCCGCCGCGCAGAAGGCGGCGAAGGCGATCAGCGCGTCCAGCGCCCCCTGAACGGTGAACAGCACGCCCGAGGCCGTGGGGGCCGCGAAGACCAGGCCGTTCTTCAGCCACTGGCGCGGACGGCAGGCGCGCAGAAGGGCCAGGGGCAGGAACCTTCGAGCAGCGCCTGCGGCCACAGGCGGGTCAGCCTGCGGTCGTTCGAGCGCCGTCTCCTCGTTCACCGGTTCTCGGTCATCGAGCCCCGCTGTCACCGTGGATCGCGGGGAACCCGTCGACCGGCGGAACAGAGCCGGGAAGGAGAATCGATAAGGGGGGTAATGTCACCTTGGGCATGATGACCTGATTCTTGTTCCTTATGGCGTCGTCCACAAGGTCATTGACGGCGGGAAAAGTCATCTTGGCCGGGACCGCAAAGGCGGCGGCGCCGTACGTGCCGATCCATCACCCGTGACACGGGACGCCGGGCGGCCCAGGGCGCCGGCGGCCCCCCGAACCGTCGAAAAGCCCTCTCCCGGTCTCTCCCCGGCTACCTGCCGGGCTCGGGGTCGCGGGGCAGGCCGAGCATTCGCTCGGCGATGATGTTCAGCTGGACCTCGGTGGTACCGCCGTAGATCGTCATGGCCCTGGTGGCGAGGACGGCGCGGTTCCAATAACCCGCGTCACCGAGCTCCATGTCCGCGGCGACCACGGCCGAGGCCCCCAGCAGGTCGACCGCGCACTCGGCGACGTGCTGGGCGTGCGAGGTGGACAGCAGCTTGCGGACCGAGGCGTCCGCGCCCGGCTCCGCGCCGCCCAGCTGCCTCAGTGTCACCCGCAGGCCGAGCGCGTTGATCGAATGACCCTCGCAGACCACCCCGGCCAGCGTCTGACGCTCGGTCGCGGTGAGCTCGCGGCCGAGCCTGGCCGTCAGCCCGAGCAGGTCGCGGACCGAGGAACCGGTGCCCCCCGCCCCCGAGGAGAGCGAGACCCGCTCGTTGGACAGGGTGTTGCGGGCCACCTTCCACCCCTCGCCGACCTGGCCGACCACCAGCTCGTCCGGGACGAACACATCGTCGAGGAAGACCTCGTTGAAGAGGCTCTCCCCGGTCATCTCCGTCAGCGGCCTGACCGTGACGCCCTTCCCCTTCATGTCCACCAGGAAATAGGTGATGCCCTCGTGCTTCGAGCCCGCGGAGGAGTTGCGGGCGACGCAGATGCCCCACTCGGCGATATGCGCGATCGAGGTCCAGATCTTCTGACCGTTGAGCCTCCAGCCTCCCTCGACCTTCTCCGCCCTCATCTGGAGCGAGGCGAGGTCGGAGCCCGCGCCGGGCTCAGAGAAGAGCTGACACCAGATCAGCTCACCGCTCAGCGTGGCGGGCAGGAAGCGCTCCTGCTGCTCGGGTGTGCCGTACGCGGCGATCGACGGCACGACCCAGGCGCCGATGATCATCTGGGGAAGCTTGATCCCGGCGGCCTTGAGCTCCTGGAGGATGAGCACCTGCTCAAGGGGCCTGGCATCGCGTCCCCAGGGCCTGGCCAGGTGTGGCATGACGTAACCGGCCTCGGCCAGCGCCCGCTTCTGCTGCCTGCCCTCAAGCCTGGCGAACCCGGCGACCTCGGCGCGGACGCGCTCGCGGAGCGGGGCGGCCTCCTCGGGCAGGTCGACCTCCATCTCCCGGCTCACGCCGTTCAGCGCCAGCGAGGCGACCGCGTCGGCCCACTCGGCGGAGGGGCCGAGCAGCGCGCGCAGGCTCAGCGCGCGGCGGTAGTAGAGATGGGCGTCGTGCTGATAGGTGTAGCCGATGCCGCCGAAAATCTGAATCGCGTCCTTGGCGCACCGCACGGCGGCGTCGGGCGCGACCACACCCGCGATGGCGGCGGCGTAGGCCGCCTCGTCACCGGCGCCCCGTACGGCCTCCTCCCCCTGCCCCTCGGCGCCGGCCGTCGCACTCGCCGCCCTCGCGGCGCGGGTGGCGTCCCACACAGTCGCGCGGGCCTGTTCGAGCGCGACGAGCATCCTGGCCGCCTTGTGCTTGACCCCCTGGAACTGCCCGATGGGGCGGCCGAACTGCACTCGCACCTTGGCGTATTCGGAGGCGGCGGTCACGCACCACGCGGCGATGCCCGCGGCCTCCGCGCCGATCAGGATCGCGGCCAGGTGACGAACGTGATCCCCCGTGAGGCCGTCGAGGACCCGCCCGGCCGGTACGGCGACCGCCTCAAGCTCGACCCTGGCCACACCGCGGGTGAGGTCCAGCGCCCTGATCGGGGTCACGGTCACGGCGGAGGCGTCGACGGCGATCCACTCCTGCCCCGTTTCCGTGTTCACCGGCAGCACCAGAACGTCGGCGAGCGCGCCGCCCAGGACCGGCTCCGCGACGCCGCCGACCGTCAGCCCGCCGTCCTCGCCCCGGGTGCCGATGATGGAACCGGTCAGCGCGACGGCGCCGGTCAGCGTGCCGTCGGCGAGGCCGGGCAGCAGCTCGGCGGGCGCCTTGCCGTCGGAGGCCAGGATCGCGGCGCCGGCGAGAACGGTCGGGAGGTAGGGGCCCGGGGTGACCCGCTCGCCAAGGACCTCGACGGCCACGGCCGCCTCCAGCAGGCCGTACCCGCTGCCACCGTATTCCTCGGGGAGGTGGAGACCGACAAGCCCCTGGGCGGCGAGGCTCGCCCAGAAGGCGGGGCGCTCCTCGCTCTCGGCCGAGACCGCGGCCCGCACGATCTCCGAGGAGATGTTCCGCTCTGCCCAGCCGGTCACCGATTCACGAAGCGCCTCGTGCTCCTCGCTCAACCCGATTGCCATGACAGCCTCCAGACATGGTCAGTGACAGAACCATATTCTAGAATGTATTTCCGTCACAACGCCCGAGCGCTGGCCACCAGCGGGGCGATGTCGGCCCAAAGTTGCCTGTGCGTGTCCGGCACGGTGATGAGGAGCATGGCCGGCTTGCGGCGGCCGATGTCCAGCAGCGTGAGCGCCGCCTGCGAGGTGTGCCTCTTGCCCTTCACCGTGTAGGCCACCCGGTATCCGAGCGTCCACCCCTTGCCCGCCGCCGGTTTCTGCGACGCGGTCCAGGCCACTTTGCTGCCCGCCGGATAGTAGTTACCGATCGTCCACTTCACCGCGCCCGCCGCGGCCCTGCGGAACTCCGCGTCGGTCTTCAGGTCGGCCTGGGGAGCGGCCCCGGGAAGGAGGCCTGAGGCGATCATCGTGCCCGGCTGCCGCCCCGTCCCGACCTGCTGGCCCGCGGAGAAGGACGGGATATCGGCGACCACCCATGGCTTGCCCAGCTTGGCGTAGGTGATCGCCGCCCTGCTGTCGGTCATCGCGCCCAGCACCGGGCTCGGCGTACCGGGCAGCACCCGCAGGACCGTCGTCGCGGGCAGGCCGGGCAGTGTGATCGGAGGCACGGACGGAGAGGCCCGCACGGCGGTGCCGGTGTCCGGCCGGTCGGCCCCGGAGGGCTTGGCGGGCTCGTCGCCGGAGAAGAGCACGAAGATGAGGAAGACCGCCAGGGCGGTGACGAGGGCGGCGCCGAGGCTGTAGATGAACCTGATCGGGATGTCCCCGATCCGCATCAGCAGGCCGTCCTTCTTGCGCACGGTCACGCCGCCGGGCCCAGGGTTCGCCCGGGGCGAGAAGGGCGCGGGAGGCGGCCCAGGAACGAGGGGCGATCCGCCCGGCCGCACCCCAGGAGGCGAAACGTCGGAGCCGAGCCCCCTGACGTGCCCGGCGAGCTCCGAGCGAGCCGCCCCGGAAGAGGTGGGGTCGGGGCGGGAGGACCCGGAAGCGGGGAAGGGCTGGACGGACCCGGAACGGGCGGACCCGGGGCCGGCGGGTCCCGGCTCGGCGTCCCAGGCCCAGATCCCGGACAGGGACCCGGCCTGAGATCCGGCCCGGGACCCGGTGCCGGACACGCTGTCGGACACGCTGTCGGACACAGCCTGGCCGGCCTCCGACTCGGTCGTGTCGAGCCCGGGGAAGCCGGTCATCGGGAAGAGCCAGACGGACTCCTGCTCCTCAGGCCCCTGTGCGCCGGGTTCGGCCTCGGTCCCCGTTTCGGCCCCGGCCTCCGGGGACGATCCGGTGGAGCCGGGCCTCGGGACGAGCACGGTCTCCTCGCCGTCCCCGATGGGGAACCTGCGCGGCACCCGAGGGTTGATCATCGTGCCGTCCTCGGCGCGGACAGCGGGTATGGGCGCCGTGGGCGCGTCATAGGACGGGATGTATCTGTCGTGAGAGCGCCCGGAGGAGTCGCCGCCAACATCCGCCATGGGCGCCAGGCTATGTCACCTCGACTGATAGATGGAACGCATACCATCACACTTCGGCCACGAGGCATCCCTAATCCCCTCGATGACCCCGCCTCCAAGGGAACAGAATATAGTTCCGCATCGGCCGTGGCCGCCGGGCCGCCGCCGGGTCCTGACGCGTCGCGGATCCGCGGGCCCGCCGTACATCCCTGGCCGCCCGGCCCACACGTCTCGGGGCGATCGGCTGCCCCGCGGCCGGGCGCGGCCCCGGGGATCCGGCCGAGCCCGGCACCGGTGATCCCCAGCGGCGTATCTTCCGCGATGAGCTGGGAAGATACTCACGCATGCAGGGATGGAGCTCACGGGTCGGGCTGTTCGCCGCCGTCGTCATGATGCTCGCAGGGTGCGGCCAGAGCGCGAAACCGGCGTCACCGGGCCCGGAGCCTTCGGGGACAGGCACGGCGACGACCGCGCCGCCGAGCACCTCGGCGGGCGGCACGCCCCCCGGCACTCCGACAGGCGCGCCGCCGGGCGCCGCCTCCATCGGGCCGGAGGCCCTGGAGTACAAGTACGAACAGGTCATCGCCACGGTGCTGCCGTCCATCGTGCAGATCACCACGCAGAACGGCCTCGGTTCCGGTGTCGTGTACGACAGCTCAGGACACATCATCACCAACGCCCATGTCGTCGGCCGGGCCACGACCTTTGAGGTGACGCTCGCCAGCGGCGGCAAGCCTCGCAGTGCGAAACTCGTCAAGGCCTTCGAGCTCGGCGACCTGGCCGTCATCAAGGTGAACGATCCCACGGGGCTGAGACCCGCCAAGTTCGGCGACTCGGGCAAACTACGGGTCGGGCAGCTCGTGCTCGCCATGGGCAACCCCCTGGGCCTGTCCGGCAGCGTCACCAACGGCATCGTCTCCGCGCTGGGCCGTACGGTCAGCGAACCGCAGGAGGAGGGCGCGCCCGGCGCGACGATCACCGGCGCCATCCAGACCTCGGCCGCGATCAATCCCGGCAACAGCGGCGGCGCCCTGGCCAACCTCGCCAACGAGGTCATCGGCATCCCGACCCTGACCGCCGTCAACCCCGAGCTGGGCGGGGGCCAGGCCCCGGGCATCGGTTTCGCGATCCCGTCCAACACCGCCACCGACATCGCCGACCAAATCATCAAGTACGGCAAGGTCACCAACACCCACAGGGCCGCCCTCGGGATCACGGTGCAGACGGTGATCGGCCCGGACGGCAGGCCCTCGGGCGTCGGCGTCGTGCGGGTGGCCAGTGGCGGCAGCGCCGACAAGGCAGGCATCAGGCGCGGCGACGTGATCGTCTCGATCAACGGCACCCCGACCAAGGACACTCAGGCCCTGGCCGAGCTCCTGGCGGGCCTCAACCCGGGCGACCGTGCCAAGGTCGAGATCATGCACTCTGACGGCTCCAGAGCGACAATTACCGTCCCCCTGGGCGAGCTCTCCGCGGGCGGCTGAGGACGTCAGCCGCCCAGGACCGCGTTGAGCCTGCCGTACTCCAGGGCGCCCTCGAGCGTCTTGTAGGTGCCCGAGGCGAACAGTTCCTGCGTGGCACGGCGGACGACGGTGTAGGCCGCCTCCGCGATCGCGGAACCCACGCTGACCCGGGCGACGCCGAGCCCGGCCAGTTCAGCGACCGTGGGGGCGCCCGGTCCCGCCAGGATGTTCAGGGGCGCCTTCACGGCCTCGGCGAGAGCGGAGACGGTCGCGGGGTCGAGGACCCCGGGGACGAAGACGCCGCTCGCCCCGGCGGCGAGGTAGGCGGCGGCGCGCTCGACCGTCGCCTCAAGCCGCTCCTCGGGGGCCCCTACGGCACGCAGGTAGACGTCGATGCGAGCGTTGATGTAAAGCGGGATCCCCGCCGTCTCGGCCGCCTGCCTGGCCGCGGCGAGCCGGTCGCACTGCTCCTGCACGGGGCGCAGCGGGGAGCTCCCGCCGTGGAGCGCGTCCTCGATGTTGACCCCGATGCCACCCGCCTCGATCACGCCTCGGACCGTCTCCGCGACCCCTTCGGGCTTGCTCGCGAAGCCGCTCTCGATGTCCGCGGTGACCGGGACGTTCACGGCGGTGGCGATACGGGCGACGAGGTCGATCGCGCGGTCCCGGTTGAGCCGGTCCCCGTCGGGGGCGCCGAGGCTCCACGCGACCCCGGCACTGGTGGTGGCCACCGCCTTGGCCCCGGCCTCCTCGACCAGACGCGCACTGGCGACGTCCCAGGCGTTCGCCAGCACCAGCGGCTCACCGGCCGTGTGTAGCGAGTGGAACAGCTCTGCCTTGCCTCGAAGAGTCGTCATGCGGTGTAGTAAACCAGCCTGGATCATGCTTGTTACCGCTGTTTTCGGACATACCCCAAACAGGACACGTCCCGGACACAAGCCCGTGGCCCACGCTCAGCCCCGCCCGCCGACCACACCACCGAACTCTGACCCCACCGGCGGGGAAAACCCAAGGGCGGCCGGGCAGGCGTCGCCGTCTGCCCGACCGCCCTCAGACGATCTGTTCCGTGTGTTTCGAGCACGGAACGGGGGTGGAGGTGGCGGGAATCGAACCCGCGTCCTTCAACTCCAAGACAGGGCTTCTCCGGGCACAGCCTGCTTTGCTTTTCTCAGCCCCGGCGATCACACAGGCAAGACGCCGACGGGCTCAGCCACTGTTTGATTTCCCGATCTTCCCCGTGGCCGGGTCGATCGGTTGAGCCTCCTAGCGATGCCGGATCCGGGCCGGAGGCGCTCCCGGGCCGGCAGAAGTCACTCGCTGCTTAGGCGGCGAGCGCCAGGTTGCCCTGGCTGACTTCGGAGTGCGTCTTATTGGCACTTGTTGGTCGCGGTCACAGTGTTAACGAGGTTATGTCCGCAGTCCTCGACCCGCTTCCCCTGACTTGCAAAGCCAAAGTCGAAACCAGTCACCCCCCTGTTGAGTTGTCAACCCGGCCCTGGGACCGAGTCATCCGAAGATACCGGTTACAACACCGGTAACGCCAACTCAATTCCCCGCGAGCGGCGAGCCTCGCCGGGAGGGCGCGCAACGGCGAAACCCCGGGAACGCGGCGTCATCGCGCACGTCCCCGGGGTCGACCGGCAGGGTCGAGCCGGCCCGGACGGCCAGGGCTTCCCCCGAGACGAAGCCCTGGTCCCATCGCGGTGACCGGGTCCGCAACCCCCCAAGCGGTGCCCGGTCACTTAGAAGGACGCAGACCGGGCACCCAATGGTTGCTCAAGGTGATGAGAATATTTCACGACGTCACATTCCGGCGTGCAGGCTCCGGAAGAACCGGCCCGCGACGCTCGCCCCCGCCGTGGAGTCGGCGCTCTCCATCAGCACGGCGACCGCGATGTCTCCCTGCCACCCGACGAACCAGGCCAGTGGCTTGCGGGCCTGCGAGGCGACGGCGGTGATGCCGTGGACCGGGTCACCCGCGGCCGCGGCGGAACGGGCCGAGCCCGCGGTGACTCCCGCGCGCATGAGGGTGCGGAGCGTACCGATCGTCTTCTCGTCGATCTTGATCGGGTCCGGCGGCTTCGGCGGCTCGGCCTCGGCCGAGGGGTCCGGGTTCTGGGGGTCGGTGACCAGGACGGGCGGGCGCCAGGTTCCCGAGGCGACCGCTCCGGCGACCAGCGCCATGGACAGCGGGCTGACGGAGACGTTCTGCCCCGCGATGGCCCTGGCCGTGGCCGAGTCGGTCCTCAACGGCCCCACCGAGCCGCTGAAGGACTTCAGCGGGAGGGTCCAGGGCGAGTCGATGCCGAACTTGGCGGCGCTCGCCGTCAGCTCGGCACCGTCGATCCTGCGGGCCAGCGCGGCCAGCGCGGTCACGCACCCGTTGGCGAAGTCGCCCTGGATGCTGGGCGCGGTCCCGCCCGGCGGGTCCGGCTGGTGGAACTGGGCGCCACCGACGCTGCGCTCCACGGGGCAGGCCAGCTTCTGCTTGGTGCTGATCCCGGCCTTGAGCAGCCCCTCGACGGACATGATGGAGAAGGTGGTGCCCGCGGGGAACTTGCCCGCGAGGGCGTCCTTCTCCTGGTGGTACTCCTTGGTGCTGCCGACGGCACGCACCTCGCCGGTCGAGGCCTGGACCGCGACCAGCATTCCGGGGGTGCCGCCGAGGAGCGCGGTGTCCGCCGCCTTCTGGGTCGGGCCGTCGATCGTGGTGCGCACCGGCGAGGTCGACCGGCTCGGCCGCCACTTGCGCAGCTCGGCCACCTGCTCCTTCGTCTTGAGGTCGACCGTGATCACCCGAGTCTCCGTCGATCCGGTCAGGTGCTCCTGGTAGGCCTTCTGCAGACCGGTCCTGCCGACGGTGTCCCCGGCCCGCTGCGGTCCGCCGAGCTGCTGCTCGGTCTCCGGGGTCACGGCGGTGACGGTGCCGACGATCTGGGCCGGAGAGTCGGGCGCGACCGGTTGCTTCTGCTCGGAGACGGTGATCCCCTTGATGGCGGTCAGCTGACCGCTGAGCTGGGCGTACTTGGCGCGCCCGAAGGTGACGAGCGGCACCTGGACGTTGGGCCTGGCGGACCTGATCCGGCTCAGCAGCCGGTCCTGCGGAAAACCGGTGATCTTCGAGAGCTGCTCGCAGACCGCGACGTCGTCCTTCAGCGTGGCCGGGACGACGTTCGCCACGTACAGCGTCGCCTCCTGCTGGAGGGGGTCGCCGTTGCGGTCGAGGATCGGCTTGCGCCCCTCGGGGATGACATCGACGGCGAAGCGCTGGCCCTCGTGCAGGTCGGGATGGAGCACGCTGGGCGACCAGTGCACCTTCCAGTGGCCGTCCACCAGCTGGAGGGGGAGCTTGCCGGTGTACTCCCACAGGGGGTTGTTCTCCCCCAGGTCGACCTCGGCGTCGAAATCGGCCTCCGTCTCGTCTCCCGTGCGCTTGATCCCCTTGACCTGGAAACGAAACGAGGCCGCGTCAAGCTGGATCTTGGCGTCCTCAAGAGCCTTGCTGACCGTCTTCTCGTCTCCGTCGGTGCGCCTGGCCGCGGCGACGTAGTCGCCCATCTGCCAGCCCACCAGGAAGTCACGCACCGCCTCGTGGGCCGAAGGCTCCTCGAAGCACGCGGACAGCATGGGGACCGTCGCCGCCAGCGCGAGTGCCGCGGCGACGGTTCGCCGAGCCTTCCCCGTCACAATTACCTGTTCCTGTGCCTGAGAGCGCGAGCCATCTCACGCTTGGCCTGGTTCTCCGCGAGGGTCTGCCGCTTGTCCCAGTCCTTCTTGCCCTTGGCGAGACCGATCTCGATCTTGGCCTTGCCGTCCTTGAAGTAGATCGCGAGCGGCACCAGTGTGAGGCCACCCTCCTTGGTCTTCGCGACCAGCTTGTCGATCTCCTTACGGTGGAGCAGGAGCTTACGGGTGCGACGCGCCGCGTGGTTGGTCCACGTCCCCATGGTGTACTCGGGGATGTGGACGTTGATCAGCCAGGCCTCGCCGTCCTTGATGACGGCGTATCCGTCGAGGAGGGAGGCCCTGCCGAGACGGAGTGACTTGACCTCGGTGCCCTGCAACACGAGACCAGCCTCGTAGGTGTCCTCGATGTGGTAGTCGTGCCAGGCACGCTTGTTCTGGGCGATGACCTTCCGCCCGGTCTCACGTGGCATGCTCCGAGCCTACCGGGGACCGGAGCGGCGAACCGCGCCCAAGAGCGGGAGCGCGCCCGGCGGACGCCTCCCGCACCCCTCACACACGCAGGTAGCGGCGCAGCGTGACGAACGAGGCGAGCACACAGATGAGCACGCCGATGATCATCGTAAGGCTGATCACCGAGGCGACGGTCTCCCAGGTGAGCGGGCTGTTGTTGGCGAGGTAGAGCTGAACGCCGTCGAACAGGAAGACCTTGCTGACGATCAGCAGTACGGCGGCGACCACACCGCCGATCAGGCCCGCGATGACGCCCTCCATGACGAAGGGCAGCTGGATGTAGAGGTTCGAAGCGCCGACGAGCCGCATGATGCCGGTTTCACGCCTGCGGTTGTAGGCGGACAGGCGCACCGTGTTGCCGATCAGCAGCGTGGCCGCGAACACCAGGATGATCGCCACGACCAGGGCCGCCCAGCGAAGCTTCTCCAGCAGCCCGAAGAACTTCTCCAGGATCTCCTTCTGGTTCACCACGTTGGAGACGCCGGGAGTGCCCTTGAGGGCCTCGATGACCGCCGCGTAGGTGTTCGGGTCCTTGAGCTTCACCCGGAACGACTCGGGCATGTCACCGGCCTGCACCACCGAGAGCATCACGGTGTCGTTCTTGAACTGCTCGCGGTAGTTGGCGTACGCCTGCGCCGCGTTCTCGAACGTCACGGCCTGAACCTGCGTCATGCCCTCGATCTGCGCCTTGAGGGCGGCCTGCTCCTGCTGGTTGACGCCGCCACTGCCCTTGCACTGCGGGAACGGGTCGTTCTTCTTGCACAGGAAGACAGAGATCTCAACCTTGTCCGCCCAGAAGTCCTTCATGGTGGAGATCTGGGAGTTGATCATCAGGCCGACGCCCAGCAACGCCATGCCGATGGCCACGGTCACGATGACCGCGATGGTCATCGTGAGGTTACGGCGGAGGCCGATCCAGACCTCGGAGAAGATGAAGTTTGCCCGCATGCTCTTCCTGTCGCTTCGCTTCCTTGAGGTCCTGGGTCAGTACGCCTGGCCGTACACGCCACGCGACTGGTCTCGGACGATCTTGCCGTCCTCCAGTTCCACCACGCGCTTGCGCATGGAGTCGACGATGGCGGCGTCGTGCGTGGCCATGACGACGGTGGTGCCGGTTCGGTTGATCCGGTCGAGCACCTTCATGATGCCGATGCTCGTGGCCGGGTCGATGTTTCCCGTTGGCTCGTCGGCCAGCAGGATCATCGGACGGTTGACGAAGGCACGAGCCATGGCGACCCGCTGCTGCTCACCACCGGACAGCTCGTCGGGCATCCGGTGCGCCTTGCCCTCGAGGCCGACCAGCTCGACGACCTCTGGCACGACCTTGCGGATGAACCGGCGCGGCTTGCCGATGACCTCCAGGGCGAACGCGACGTTCTCGTAAACGTTCTTGTTCGGCAGGAGCCTGAAGTCCTGGAAGACGCAGCCGATCCGGCGGCGGAGGTGCGGAATCTTGAAGTTGGACAGTCGGGCGAGGTCCTTGCCGGCCACGTGGATCGCCCCCGAGTTGGGGCGCTCCTCCTTCAGGACCAGGCGGAGGAAGGTCGACTTCCCGGACCCCGAAGGGCCGACGAGGAACACGAACTCGCCCTTGTCGACATCGACGCTGACGTGGTCCAACGCGGGCCGGTTCTGGTTCGCGTAGACCTTGGTGACATTATCAAAATGGATCACGGGCGCATCACGGCATGCCAGTCTAGGGGTTAGGACAGTCGCGGTGGTGGCAGAGGTTCACTTCCGCCTCTCGCCGGCCGGGGGGCGCCGGTCTTTACTCTCGATCGACGTTCCGGTTGGCCGGAGCCCAGTCTAGGGGGAAGACTGGCATGGAACGTCCATAACGGAAACAAAACGATTCGGCGCCCGGTAACGACCGCATAAAGTAGTTCTGACCTAGGAGACGGAGGCTCTCATGAGCTGTGAAGACCTCGTCTGCGCCCGGTGCGCCCACCCCGTCGCGGAGGGCCGCTGTCCACAGTGCCGGGCCTACCGCGAGCGGATGCACCAGCACGGGTTCGGCGGGCTGACGCCCGCGATGATCTCGTTGCTACTGATCGCGCTGTTCTTCCTCACGCTCGCCCTGAGGCACCTCACCGGCACCTGATCGCTCAGAGGCGCCCTGGCCGTCCAAGGAGACCTCCGGCAGAGCGCCGTGAGCGCCGGTACGGCGTCGCCGCGTGGTCCTGGGAGCACCCGCCTGGGGGTCATGCCGGGAAGCGCCGAGCGGGAGGCCCGTCCGGCACGGCGGAGGCACCATGCCTTCTGGGCCCTTCTGGGGCCCTCGTGCGCTCCGCGTGCCTACCCCTCGACGCCCGACTCCTGGCGACGGGTCCACCGGATCTCCGACTCGATGAACTCGTCGAGGTCGCCATCGAGCACCGAGCTCGGGTTGCCGGCCTCGGTGCCCGTCCGCAGGTCCTTGACGATCTGGTAGGGATGCAGCACGTAGTTGCGGATCTGCGTCCCCCACGAGGTGGTGGACTCGCCCCGGATCTCGTTGAGCGCCGCCGCCTCCTCCTGCCGCTTGCGCTCAAGCAGCTTGGACTGCAGGACCGCCATCGCGGTCGCCTTGTTCTGCAGCTGCGAGCGCTCGTTCTGGCAGGAGACCACGATGCCGGTCGGCAGGTGGGTCAGCCGGACCGCGGAGTCGGTGGTGTTGACGCCCTGACCGCCCGGACCTGAGGAGCGGTAGACGTCGACCCGCAGGTCGTCCTCGTTGATGTCGATGTGGTCGGTCGTCTCGACGACCGGCACCACGTCGACCCCGGCGAAGGAGGTCTGGCGGCGGCCCTGGTTGTCGAACGGGCTGATCCGCACCAGGCGGTGCGTGCCATGCTCGCCGCGCAGGGTGCCGTAGGCGTAGGGCGCCTTGACCGTGAAGGTCGCCGACTTGATGCCCGCCTCCTCGGCGTAGGAGGTCTCGTAGACCTCCGTCGGATAGCCCTTGCGCTCGGCCCACCGGATGTACATCCGCAGGAGCATCTGCGCCCAGTCGGCCGCGTCGACGCCACCGGCCTGGGAGTTGATCGTGACGACCGCCTCGCGGGAGTCGTACTCGCCCGACAGGAGTGTGCGAACCTCCAGCGCGCCGATGTCGCTCCGCAGGGAGGCCAGCTCGCGGTCGGCCTCCTCGCGGGTGTCGTCGTCGTCCTCGGCCGCGGCCAGCTCGTACAGGACCGTCAGATCGTCGAGACGCTGCACCAGCGACTCGACCTTGTTGACCTCACCCTGCAGGTAGGAGAGTTTGCTGGTGACCTTTTGGGCGCGCTCCTGGTCATTCCACAGGTCGGGCGCCGCGGCCTGCTCCCCGAGCTCCTCGATCTGCTTGCGTATCGCGCCGAGGTCGAGCACGTCCTGAATGCTGTTCAGCGTGCCGATAAGCTCGTTGATCTCTTCTACCGGATCGATGAGTGCCACGTCTGTAAAGGGTACGCGACCGGCGCACCCCGTTGTGTACGGCCTTGCTCGCGGCATGGCTAGCATGGGCGCCGAAGGACCGTGAGGAGGCGACGTGCGGGGACGTGGGCGACGGGGGCTGCTCGTGCTCGCCTTGGCCCTGGTGACCGGGATCGCGGCGTGTTCCAGCCAGGGCGACGCCCCGCAGAAACACACGACGCGGACGACCGGCCTCGCCTCGAGCCCGGCCCCGGCTGCCCTGAGCGCGCCTCCCGTCACGCAGGCGGAGGCGAGCAGGGCGCTGTCCGGCATCCTGGGCGCGGAGGCGGTGCTCGAAGGCGCGACACCACACCTGGAGGCCGACCGCAGGAACATCCTCGAGCAGACCCGCGACGCTCAGGAGGCGCTCACCATGGCCGCCTTCAACAGCTCGGCGGGCGCGCTCCCGCACTACACCTGGGGCAGGCCGGAGCTGCTGGTGCCGAGGGCCCAGCGCCCCCCTTTCTGGTTCGCCGCGGTCGTCAACCGCGAAGACAGCTCGGGCGGGGTGCGCCGCGCCGTACTGGTTCTGACGAAGTACGGCGAGCACGAGTGGTACCTCAGCTCGACCTCGCTGCTGGACCCCGGCGCGCGGGCGCCCGAGATCGCCAAGGACGCCGAGGGCTACGCCACGGCGCTGGCCGACGACGACCCGACCACGGCGATCAGCCCTCGGCTCATGGCGCCGCTGCACGCGACCTCCGCGGAGGAGGGCAGCGCGGGGTTCGCCGCCGGGCTGATCGAGAAGGGGCCGCACACCACGGGCTACGCCGAGGAGATCACGGGCAAGCGGCCGAAGTACAAGAGCGACTGCCTCGGCTATGACTCGATCTTCGGCGCCAGCAACTATCCGGTCCACGCGCTGCGCACCGCCGACGGCGGGGCCATGGTGATGTATTCGCTGATCAGGACCACGACCGTGACGGCCAAGATCGAGCCGTGCGCGGACATCAGGGTGCCGCCGAACGCCGAGAAGCTGGCCTCTGCGACGGGGGCGCGCAAGGAGCTGCGCACCGTGGAGACGCAGCAGTATGTGAGCACGGTGCCCGCGAAGAACAGCCGCGCACTGGCCAAGGTCATCGGCTATCTGGGCGGCGTCACCAGGGTGTCCGCCAACTGAGGGGGGAGCCGGGCCCCGTGGAAGGGCCCGGCTCGGACGGCTCAGGCCTCGCTGTGCGGCAGGCCGGTCGAGGCGACCAGTGTGCGGATGGCGCGCAGGGCGACCGACAACGTCGCGAGGTCGAAGTTGTCGCTCTCCCAGATCTCCGACAGGGTCTGCTTGGATCTGGCGACCGCGGCCGAGTTCGCCTCGGCCCAGCGCGCGAGGCGCTCCTCCGGCGTCAGCCCCGGCGTGCTGTGGGCCAGGACGTCGCGGGTGAGCGAGGCGTGCGCCGCGTAGAGGTCGTCACGCAGCGCGGCCCGCGCCATGGAGTTCCA
Organism: Streptosporangium sp. NPDC051023; assembly: GCF_040689595.1. NCBI lineage: Bacteria > Bacillati > Actinomycetota > Actinomycetes > Streptosporangiales > Streptosporangiaceae > Streptosporangium > Streptosporangium sp. NPDC051023. Next base: position 166,316 of record NZ_JBFBCE010000006.1, read on the forward strand.
CCGGCTGTCGCGGGGCAGCGCGATCACGCGTTCGCGCAGCCTGGAGAGCTGGAGCCGGTCGGCCAGGTCGAAGTAGACCTCGGCCACCTCGTTCACCGGACGGCCCGTCTGCGAGGCCACCTCGACCAGGTCGAACGTGGAGTAGGCGGGGACCATCGCGGCGACCCGCTCGGCCAGCTCCGCGGGCACCCCCCTGGCGGCGAACGCGTCGCGCCGCTCCTCGAAGCCCGCCAGGTCGGAGCCGGTGAGCAGCTTGGGCAGGTGCGGCAGCAGGCCGTTCATCCCCTTGGCGAAGGAGCTCACCGTCGAGGCCAGGTCGAGCGGCGCGCGCCTGTTGCCGAGCAGCCAGCGGGTGCCGCGCTCGGCGAGCTTGCGCGACTCCAGCTTCATGGCGATCTGCGTTGAGGTGTCCACCTTGTTGTCCAGCTCCTCGACCTGCTGCCAGAAGCTCGGCAGGTCGAAGACCTCACGCGTGACCAGGTAGGCCCGGGCGATGTCCGGCGCCGAGGCGCCGCTCTCCTCGCCCAGGCGGAACATGAAGGTGGTGCCGCTCGAGTTGACCAGGTCGTTCACCACGCCGGTGGTGATGATCTCCCGGCGGAGCGGGTGGGTGTCCATGTAGGCCCGCAGCGGCCCGCGCAGCGCGGACGGGAAGTAGGACACCAGCCAGGACGCCAGGTACGGATCGTCCGGCAGGTCGGAGGCGAGGAGCTCGGCGTCCGTGACCAGCTTGGTGTAGGCCAGCAGCACGGAGAACTCGGGCGCGGTGAGCCCGAGCCCGGCCTGGCGCCGCTCGGCGAGGGCCTTGTCGGACGGCAGGAACTCCAGCTCCCGGTTGAGCAGCCCGGCCCGCTCCAGCTTGCGGAGCTGGCGCGCGTGGATGTGCAGCATCTCGGCCGCCTGTGCGCGGGCGGCGGCCAGCACCACGTTCTGGTCGTAGTTGTCCCGCAGGACCAGCTCGGCGACCTCGTCGGTCATGTCGAGGAAGACCTGGTTGCGCTGCTTGTCGGTCAGCTCGCCGTCGCGGACCGCCCGGTCCAGCAGGATCTTGATGTTCACCTCGTGGTCGGAGGTGTCGACCCCGGCGGAGTTGTCGATGAAGTCGGTGTTGACAAGCCCGCCGTCGCGCGCGAACTCGATCCGGGCGAGCTGGGTGAAGCCCAGGTTCCCGCCCTCGCCGATCACCTTGCAGCGCAGCTCGGAGGCGTTGACCCGGAGGCCGTCGTTGGCCTTGTCCCCGACGTCGGCGTTCGACTCGCTGGACGCCTTGGCGTAGGTGCCGATGCCGCCGTTCCACAGCAGGTCGACCGGAGCACGCAGGATGGCGCTGATCAGGTCGTTCGGGGCCAGCGACGTCACCCCGTCGGCGATGCCGAGCGCGGCGCGCGCCTGCGGGGAGACCGGAATCGACTTGGCGGTGCGCGACCAGACGCCGCCCCCCTGTGTGATGAGCGTCGCGTCGTAGTCCTCCCACGAGCTGCGCGGCAGCGCGAAGAGGCGGGCCCGCTCCGCATAGCTCCGCGCGGAGTCGGGGTCCGGGTCGATGAAGATGTGCCGGTGGTCGAAGGCCGCGACCAGCCTGATGTGCTGGGAGAGCAGCATGCCGTTGCCGAACACGTCACCGGACATGTCGCCGACCCCGGCGACGGTGAAGTCGGTGCTCTGGATGTCGACGCCGATGGTGCGGAAGTGGTACTTGACGGACTCCCAGGCGCCGCGGGCGGTGATGCCCATGGCCTTGTGGTCGTAGCCGATCGAGCCGCCCGAGGCGAAGGCGTCCCCGAGCCAGAAGCCGTACTCCTTCGAGACCTCGTTCGCGATGTCGGAGAACGTCGCGGTGCCCTTGTCCGCGGCGACCACGAGGTAGGTGTCGTCCCCGTCGTTCCTGACCACGTCGGCGGGCGGGACGACCTCGCCGTCGACGAGGTTGTCCGTGATGTCCAGAAGGCCGGAGATGAACATCCGGTAGCAGGCGATGCCTTCGGCCAGCACCTCCTCACGCGCTCCCGACTTCGGCGGGTTCTTCACCACGAAGCCGCCCTTCGAGCCGGTGGGGACGATGACGGTGTTCTTCACCATCTGCGCCTTCACCAGCCCGAGGACCTCGGTGCGGAAGTCCTCCATCCGGTCCGACCAGCGCAGGCCGCCTCGCGCGACCTTGCCGAAGCGCAGGTGCACGCCCTCGATCCGGGGGGAGTAGACGAAGACCTCGAACTTCGGCCTCGGCAGTGGCAGCACACTGATCGACGGCGAGTCGAACTTCAGGCTGATGTACGGCTTGCGCACCCCGTCGACCGTCTGGAAGAAGTTCGTCCGCAGCGTGGCGTCGATCATCTCCAGGTAGGCCCGCAGGATGCGGTCCTCGTCCAGGGAGGCGACGTCGTCGAGGGCGCCGAGGATCTCCTCGTTCAGCGCGTCGGCCAGCTCCGAGCGGACCTCCTCCTCGCGCCTCGGGTCGAGCTTGGCCTCGAACAGCCGCACCAGCAGCCGCGCGAGCCGTACGTTGCCGAGCAGCACCCGCTCGATGTAGTCCTGGCTGAAGGTGCTCCCCGCCTGGCGCAGGTACTTGGCGTAGACCCGCAGGATCTCCGCCTGCTCCCAGGTCAGCCCGGCCGCCAGGACCAGGGCGTTGAAGCCGTCGCTCTCCACCCGGCCGCGCCACAGCGCGTCGAACGCGTCCTGGAAGAGGCGCTTGAACTCGTCCCTGTCCACCTCGGGTGAGAGGGTGTACCGCAGGCCGAAATCGTAGATCCAGGCGTCGTTGGTCGCCGGGTCGTTGTCGCGGTCGATCTCGTACGGCCGCTCGTCGACCACCTCGACGCCGAGGCGCTGAAGCAGCGGCAGCACGTGCGACAGGGAGATGGGCGCGCCGATCCGATACAGCTTGAACCGGCGCTCGCCCTCGGACGAGTCGTACGGCTCGTAGAGGTTCATCCCGATCTCGTCGGACGAACCGGCGAGTGCCTCGAGACGGCGCAGGTCGGCGACGGCCATCCGGGGCGGGAAGTCGGCCTTGTAGCCCTCGGGGAACGCGGAGGCGTACCGGCGGACGAGCCGGGGAGTGTCCTCCTCCGAGCTCAGCTCGGTGATCGCGGTGGCCAGGTCGTCGTCCCACGAACGGGTGGCCGCGGCCAGCCTGGTCTCCAGCTCGTCGACGTTCAGCGTCTCGACGCTCAGCGGCCTGCCCCGCTCCCCGCGCACGACCACGTGCAGGCGGGCGAGGGCCGACTCACCGATCATCGCGCTGTAGTCGAAGGAGGTGCCGCCGACCGCCTTGAGCAGGATCTCCTGCATCCTGATGCGGATCTTGGTGGTGTAGCGGTCACGGGGGAGGTAGATCAGGAAGGAGATGTAGCGGCCGTAGTCGTCGGGCCGCAGGAAGACCTTGACCTGCTTGCGCTCGCGTAGCCTGAGCACGCCGAGCGCGATGGGCAGCAGCTGGTCGACCGGGGTCTGGAACAGCTCGTCCCTGGGGAAGGTCTCCAGGATCTCGATGAGGTCCTTGCCGTCGTGGCTGTCGGCGGGCAGCCCGGCCAGGTCGAGGACCTCCGCCAGCTTGCGCCGCAGCACCGGGATGCGGGAGATCGACTCGCTGTAGGCCACGTGGGTGAACAGGCCGAGGAAGCGGCGCTCGCCGACGACCTCTCCCCTGTCGTCGAAGAGTTTCACGCCCACGTAGTCCAGGTAGGCGGGACGGTGCACGGTCGCGCGGGTGTTGGCCTTCGTGATGATCAGTATCTGCTGCTTCTCACGGGCCTTCGCGCGCATCTCGGGAGGGAGCGCGGCGAAGCTCTGCGAGCCCGCCTTGTCGTGGCGGAGGATACCGAGTCCCGTCCCCGGCACCTGGCGGAGCCTGTCGCCCTCCTCACTCTCCTCCAGGCGGTACTCGCGGTAGCCGAGGAAGGTGAAGTGCCCGTCGGCCAGCCAGCGCATCAGCTCCAGGCTGTCCTCGACCCCGGCCAGGTCGAGCGGCGGCGGGTTGACCGAGACGTCCTCGGCCGTCTGTACGGCCAGGGCCCGCATCTTGGCGAAGTCCTCGACGGCGTAGCGCACGTCCTCCAGGACCCGCTGCAGGTCGGACTCGAGCTTCTTGAGCACGGCGGGGTCGGACTGCCGGTCGATCTCGAAGTGCATCCAGGACTCGGTGATCGCCTGCCCCGCCGCCTCCTCCTGGGCGCCGTCGAGCAGCTTGCCGGTCACGTCCCTTTCCACCCGCATCTGCGGGTGGACGACCAGATGGGTGGTGATCTCGTGGCGGTTGAGCTCCATCGTCACGGAGTCGACCAGGAAGGGCATGTCGTCGGTCACCACCTCGACGACCGAGCATCCGGGGTCCCAGCCGTGCTCCTCCAGGCTCGGCGTGTAGGCCCGCACCAGGGCCCGGCCCTGGGGGCGCTTCTCCGCGAGCTGGCGCTGGGCTATCGCCGGGCCGTACACGTCGACCGGGTTGCGGCTCAGCAGGTCCTCTGGCGCGACATGCCGGTAGTAGAGCCTGAGGAAGGCGAGTGCCTCCTCATCACTCACGTGGTCGCTGCCGGGTGTGTGCGCGCAGGTCTCGGCGGCACTCCTCAGCAGCTCGTCCTTCGCCTCGTCGAGCGGCATGTCGCTCTCACTCCTTTGTGAGGGGTTTTTCGTATTAGATGGGGGAACTTCGATCAATATCGTCGTTCCCATGGCGGGGGAAGTAATGCAGGCGCGCGCGCCGTACCGGCTGGGACGCCCCGTCGTATCGCCCCTGCCCGGTCTCGTGTGGATCTGTCACTCGGCCACTTCGGAACGAGCCCGCCACAGCGCGGCAGGCTCACGGCGGGCCGGTCCTCGGACACGGGCGACGGGATGGGCCCTCCCACCACTCACCTGACCGAAACCCTGCCCATCGGGCATGGCCCGTGGCACGACACCTCCAGCGGCCACCTGTCCCGATCCCCGTTGACCGAAGCATGCCGCCGCTCCTGATACCACCCGAAAAGCTGTAAAACGTCAATGTGACTTACGGCCAACATCAGGGGAATTGGAGCGCTCCAGCCTGATAGGGCTGAAGATTCCTGTGTCTCCCTGAAACGCCGGGTGCGCCACGGGCTCTCAGGCGTGGCGCACGACCCGGCACGCTCGGGATCCCGGGCGCGCCCTGAGCCTCCGGTGCGCTCGGACCTCGGGCACACGTCCCGCCTCCGGTGCGCGGCACAGGAGCCCGGCCTGAGGCCTCCGGCACGCCACCGGACCTGGATCCGGATGCCGCGCGCCGGTCACCCGGCCCGCCCGGCGGGGTCCGGGGTCTCCGCCGCCTCGCCGGTAAGCACGAGCCCGGACCGGCCGTACCCGATGACTCAGCAGTGTCCCACGAACGGCTCACACCGCGCCCACTGTCTCAAAATTAAGTCTCACAACTGTCTCAATATGGGGTTCTCAGAACAGGACTTCACCGCGAGGTTTCACTGCGGCGGCCCCTGCGGGGCGAGGTAGCGGTAGACCGTGGCGCGGGAGACCCCGAGGTCGGCGGCGATCTCCGCCACGGTGCGCGAACCGCCCGCGTACATCCGCCGCGCCGTCTCGACCATCTCGGGGCTCATCGCACCGGGCCTTCCGCCGCCCCTGCGACGCGGCGCGAGGTCGTCACCGCCACCGGAGCCGGGAGCGGGGCCGGGAGCGGGGCCGGAACCGGGGCCGGGTGCCGGGACGGTTCCGGCGGCGGAGGGGGGGTCGGCGGGTCTCCCGGCGAGCAACAGCCTCACCCCCTCGAGCACCTCCCGCCTGAGCGGCTCGGCCGGCATGTCGGCGAGGATGATGACGGGGTCGCTCAGCATGGCGATGGCCTGCGCGGCGCGCACCCTTTCCCCCAGGCTCGGATCGGGCCCCGCGACCAGGCGGTTCGCCTCCTGCATGACCGCGACGAAGCGGTAGAAAACCGGTTCCTGCGCGAACAGGGCGATGTCCCGCAGGACGAGGCGGAGCGAGTGCCGGTGGGCGATGTAGACCTCAAGCAACCCCTCGACGACCCGTCCGCGCATGTCCGGTGGCCCTGGCGGGCCCGCCGGGGCGATCGTCGCCGTGGCCGTCACCGCCTCCAGGTCGCGGATCAGCGGTTCGGCCAGGGCAGCCAGGATGTCGGCCTTGGCGGGGAAGTGGTACAGGACCGCGGTCTTGGTCAGACCGAGCCGCTCGGCGATCTCCCGCACCGACGTGCGCTGGTAGCCACGCGCGGCGAACAGGTCGCGTGCGGCCTCCAGGATCCTCACGCGGGTGTTCTGAGGACTTGTCTCACTCACGGCCCAAGCTTAGCGCTTGCCTGACCATTGGTCAGCAGTTTACAGTGAGCGCGCTGACCGATGGTCAGCAGAGAAGAAATGTGAGGATGCCATGACTCCCAGGAACCGAGACGTCCTGATCTCCGGCGCGAGCATCGCCGGCCCGACGCTGGCGTACTGGCTGGCCCGCTACGGGTTCAGGCCCGTCGTCGTCGAGCGCGCCAGGAGCCCGCGCGCGAGCGGCTACCCGATCGACCTGCGTGGCCAGGCGGTCGACGTCGCCGAGCGGATGGGCCTGCTCCCCCGCGATCCATCCCCTCTACGGCAGTACTAGGAGTAAAGCCTCATCCGGTCTGATATCTCCGCGAACGTCTCAATAACCGCGACGTGATGTGAATGTGACCAACCAGGCGGGCTTTCCGGCCGTCTCATCGGGCAGGTGACACAGAACTCTCGGGGAGACGATCATGCAGCCCGCTCCGGACAGGCGGACCTTCCTCAGGCTCGGCGGCATGGCCGCCCTCACTCTGGGAGCCGGATTGCCCACATCCACCTCCCCTGGCCCGGCGGAGTGGATCGCTCTGGGCCGCGGGCTTGACGGCAAGCTCATCCGGCCCGGCGACGCCTCCTACGACACGGCCCGGCGTCTGTTCAACCCGGCCTTCGACACGGCACGGCCCGCGGGCGTCGCCTACTGCGCCAACCCCTCCGACGTGGCCGAGTGCGTGAACTTCGCCAGGAAGATGAAGGTGCCGCTGGCCGTACGGTCGGGCGGGCACTCCTACGGAGGCTGGTCGACCGGAAGCGGCCTGATCATCGACGTCTCCCGGATGAACACGGTCAGCCAGGCGGCGGGGCGGGCGACCGTCGGGGCGGGCGCCAAGCTGGTCGACGTCTACGACAGACTCGCCGCGAGCGGGGTCAGCATCCCGGCGGGAAGCTGCCCCACGGTGGGGGTGAGCGGGCTGACGCTCGGCGGCGGGATCGGCGTGGTGTCCAGGAAGTACGGCCTGACCTGCGACGTGATGGAGTCGATCCAGATCGTCACGGCAGACGGGCGGCTGCTGACCTGCGACGCCGACCACAACCCCGATCTCTACTGGGCCTCACGGGGCGGCGGCGGCAACCTCGGTGTCGCGGTCTCCTTCGGCTTCAGGACCCACCCCACGCGCGAGGTCACGGTGTTCTTCCTGCACTGGCCGTGGGCGAAGGCCGCGAAGGCGCTCCAGGCGTGGCAGACGTGGGGGCAGGCCGTACCCGACGAGATGTGGTCCACGATGCACCTGAGCAGCGACGGCGGGATGGACGTGCAGATCGGCGGGCTCTACCTGGGCGGCAAGGCGGGATGCGAGCGGCTGCTCGACCGGCTGACGAGCGCGATCGGACCGGTCTCGACCACGTTCGTCAAGCAGACGTCCTACAGCCACGCGATGATGATCATGGGAGGCTGCTCGACGCTCTCCGTCTCCCAGTGTCACCAGCCCGGGACCCTGCCGGGGCAGACCCGGGACGGCAGGCTGTCGCGCGACAACTTCAGCGGCAGGTCGCACATGGCCTACCGTCCGCTCTCCGAGGCGGGCGCGCGAGCGCTGGTCGCCCAGGTCGCCAGGCCCGGCAGCCACACCGTGCTCCTGGACGCCCTCGGCGGCGCCGTGGGGCGGGTGCGCCCTGAGGCGACGGCCTTCCCGCACAGGGGCGCCCTCTACAGCGTCCAGTACTACGCCCACCGCACCGGGTCGGCGTCCTGGACCAGGAACGCCCGCGCCGCGATGCTCCCCCATTTCGGTGACCACGCCTACGTCAACTACGCCGACCCCGAGCTGAGCGGCTGGCGCACGGCCTACTACGGGGCCAACGCGGACAGGCTCGCCCGGATCAAGGCCGCCTACGACCCCGGCCGGCTGTTCCGTATGCCCCAGGGATTCTGACCCGTCCAACGGCCTCCCGCGTCCCGGGACACTGTCCCTCCCTTCCGGGTGAAAGCGCCTATACGGTGTGTCAATCGGCTCGGGAGGAACAGTGGCGGCAGCGGCACGCATCGCGTGGTCGTGCTGCGTCCTGACGCTGCTCCTGGTCGCGGCGGCCGTCGTCCTGGCCTCGCTCAACGGGGTCAGCCTGCTCGGCCTCGGCCACCTGATCTTCGTGATCGCCTGCGCACTGGCCGGCGGCCTGATCGGCTCGCGGCGCCCCGAGCACCCGGTCGGCCGCTCGCTCGCGCTCGGCGGGTTCTGCTTCGCGCTCATGGAGGCCTGCGGCCAGTACGCCGTCTACGGCCTGGTCACCCACCCCTGCCTGCCGCTCGCCCAGGCCATGGCCTGGCCGCAGACCTGGCTCTGGGTGCCGGCGAACCTGTCGTTCTCACTGATCCCGATGATCTTCCCCGGCGGCCGGCTGACCTCGCCCCGCCTGCGGTTCCCGGTCCGCGTGACGCTCGCCGCCGCGGCGCTGACCATGGCGGTGAGCGCGCTGAGGCCCGGGGAGAACGACCAGGTCGGGTCGCACACCGGGGTGGTCAACCCACTCGGGGTCGCGGGGATGGCCCGTCTGGCTCCCGCGGCCGAGACCGCGATGACGGCCCTCATGGCGGCGGTCTTCATCGCGGGCGGGATCGACCTGTTCCTCAGGGCGCTGCGCAGCTCCGGCGAGGAGCGCCGCCAGATCAAGTGGCTGGCCTACGCGGTCGGGATCGAGACGCTGGTCGTCGCCGCCCGTCTCGCCGCCGGGTTGACCGACGAGATCCCCGGCCGCATCTGGCCCTCGACCGACTCCGTCTGGGAGCTGGGCTCGGCCACGACGGCTCTGGTCCCGGTCGCCATCTGCGTCGCGATCCTGCGCCATCGGCTCTTCGACATCGACCTCGTGATCAACCGGACACTGGTCTACACGCTGCTCTCCGGCTGCGTGACCGCGGGATACGTGATCGTGGTCGGCTATCTCGGCGCGATCTTCCCGAGTGGGGACCTGCCGGTCTCCGTGCTGGCCGCCGGGCTCGTCGCACTCGCGTTCGCGCCGCTGCGCCAGAGGCTGCAGGGCTGGGTGAACCTGCTGATGTACGGCGAGCGGGACGACCCTTACGCGGCGCTCACCCGCCTGGGCAGGCGCCTGGAGAACAGCGGGGAGCCGGACGGCGTGCTGCCCGGGGTCGCGCGCTCGGTGGCTGAGGCGTTGCGACTGCCGTACGCGGCGGTCGAGACCTCGGCGGGCTCGCGGCACGCGTTCGGCTCCCCCACCGGCGATCCGGTACGGCTGCCGCTGGTCCACAATGGCGACCGGGTCGGCGACCTCATCATGTCGCCCAGGACGGGAGAGACCGGGTTCGGCCGCCGCGACCTGCATGTGCTGACCGACCTGGCCAGGCAGGTCGCGGTCGCGGTGCACGCCGCCCGGCTCTCCGCCGACCTGCGACGCTCGCGGGAGAGGCTCGTGATGGCCCGCGAGGAGGAGCGTCGCCGGCTCAGGCGCGACCTGCACGACGGGCTCGGCCCCACGCTGGCCGCGCTGACCATGCGGGCCGAGGCCGTGCACGACCTGGTCGAGGACGAGCGGGCGCGACGACTGCTGGCCGACATCGTCGGTGACGCCGAGGCGGCGGTCGCCGATGTGCGGACCCTGGTCGACGGGCTGCGCCCGCCCGCACTCGACACCCTCGGGCTGCTCGGCGCGCTGCGCGCCCACGCCGTCCGGCAGCCGCCCGGCCTGCGCGTGACCGTACACGCCCCCGACGCCCTCCCCCCACTGCCCGCGGCGACGGAGGTCGCCGCCTACCGCATCGCGGCCGAGGCGCTGGCCAACGTGCGAAGGCACGCCCGCGCGACCGGCGCGGACCTGCGGGTCGAGCTGACAGGGGGCACACTCAGGCTTGAGGTGTCGGACGACGGCGGCGGGCTGCGGCCCTCTGCGGAGACGAACGGCTCCGGGGATGACGGCGACGAGCTGCCGCCGTCTCCGGAGACGGACGGTTCCGGCCGGGCCGGGGTCGGGCTTGCGTCGATGCGCGAGCGAGCCCTTGAGCTCGGCGGGTCGTTCACGGTCGAGGACCGTCCCGGGGGCGGGACCCGGGTCGGGGTCACGCTTCCCGCACATGAGGGAGAGGACACCGATGGTCCGAGTCTTGCTGGTTGACGACCACGCCGGGTTCCGCGCCGGGCTGCGGACCCTGCTGTCGGCCGCGGAGGAGATCGAGGTCGTCGAGGAGGTGGCGAGCGGGGAGCAGGCGCTGGCCGTCGTCGGGCGCGTGCAGCCGGACGTGGTGCTGATGGATCTGACGATGCCCGGCATGGGCGGGGTCGCGGCGACCGAGCGGCTCGTCCGCGACCATCCGCACATCCGGGTGGTGGTGCTCAGCATGTCGGACGACGACGACTCGGTGTTCGCCGCCATGCGGGCGGGAGCCCGCGGCTACGTGCTCAAGGGCGCGCGCAAGGCGGAGTTGGTCCGGTCGATACAGGCGGTCGCGGAGGGGGAGGCCATCTTCGGCCCCGCCATCGCGGCCAGGCTGGTCGGCTACTTCGCCGAGCGGGAGCGCGGTGAGCCGGCGCTGCCCGAGCTGACGCGACGGGAGCGGGAGATCCTCCGTCTGATGGCGGAGCACATGACGAACCCGCAGATCGCGGCCAGGCTCGGGCTGAGCCAGAAGACCGTGCGCAACCACGTGTCCGCCGTCTTCACCAAGCTCCAGGTGGCCGACCGGGCTCACGCGATCATTCGGGCGAAGGAAGCGGGACTTTGAGACCGGTCCGCCACTCGGCGTCCGAGGACCGCAGCACCCGCAGCGCGATCCAGCCGTAGGCGACCAGGTGAAACACCGCGCCCGCCGACTGGACCGCGGGCGACTGTTCCTGGGTCACGAAGGGCGCGACCGTCCCGGCGAGCGCCGTGACCAGCACCCACCAAGGGGCGATCCGGACCGTGACGAGGCCGATGAGCAGGGTGAACAACCCGATGTGGGTGAGGAACCCGGGCAGCAGCATGCCGTACAGGAAGCCCCACAGCTCGCCCGTCCGCACCGTGACCGCCTCCGCCTGCGCGTCCGGCAGGGTCTGGGCCAGGGCCAGGTCGTAGAAGTCGGTGGTGAAGAGCGTGAGCGCGTGCCCCACGCCGAGCAGCCCGAGCGCGGCGCCGACGTTCCCGGCCACGGGGGCCCGGTGCCGGAGCAGGTGGGCCAGGCCGAGAACCACCGGGATGAGGCTGAGCGCCGCCCAGAGGAAGAGCAGGCCGCTGACCTGGACGAGGTCCGGGTGCTCCCGGAAGACGGCGGGGTCGTGGGTGGGAGAAGGGGGCGAGGTCAGGAAGGCCAGGAACTCCAGCACCGGCCAGGCGAGCAGGGCGACTCCGGCGATGATCCGGCGAAACGAATCAGGATTTTTCAGCATTTGCCAACAGAATCCGATACATGTCCCAGACCGCATGGGCCCGTGTCCGGACCTAGCGGGGAAACTCCGGGAAGGTCCCGCTCGGCCAATGATGCCCCAAGAAAACACAGGAACACCGCCCTCCCCGGCTTCCCCACCCCTCATCCCACAGCGCCGGTACGGCGGGCGGCGAAGCGGACCCGACCGGCGCCGACGCGCGGCGCGCGCCCCGGTGACCGTTACCGGTCACGACACCCGGCAGGCCCGGACGACCTGCGGGAACACGAACACGTTGACGGTGAACGACCGTAAACGGCTGGACCCCGCCGTGGCCGGGTCGGCAGGATCGGACGCATGCGTAACTGGCCTCTTTTCGGGCTACGGGTGACCACCCCACGGCTCGAACTCCGGTTCCCGTCCCTCGACGACCTCGACCGGCTCGGCGACCGCGCCGCCGAGGGGATTCATGAGCCGGGCCTCATGCCTTTCCTCTCTCCCTGGACCGACGGGGAAGCGACCGACCGGGCGCACAGAACCATCCAGTACCACTTCCGGACGTGGGGCAGGTGGTCTCAGGAAAGCTGGGCGTGTCCCCTGGCCGTGATCTTCGAAGGAGAGGTCGTCGGCACCCAGGAGATGGCGGCCACCGACTTCGCCGTCACCCGTGAGGTCTCGACCGGCTCCTGGCTGGGCCGCGGCTTCCACGGCAGGGGCATCGGCACCGAGATGCGCGCGGCCGTACTCCACCTGGCCTTCGAGGGTCTCGGGGCACGCTACGCCACCTCGGGCGCGTTCGCCGACAATCACGCCTCCCTCGCGGTCACCCGCAAGCTCGGCTACACCAACGACGGCGTCCAGATCCACAACCGGCAGGGAAAGGCCGTGGAGACCCTCCGTTTCCGTCTCTCCCGTGACGACTGGGCCACTCGGCCGGGGTTCGAGATCCACGGCCTCGAACCCTGCCTTCCCCTGTTCGGCGCCGGCCGTACGGCGTAGGCCCTCCTCAGCCCCGGCTCAGGAAGGGCGCGCCCGGCGGGGGCGCGGGAAGTCGGGGATCACTTCCGGGGGTCCACAACCGGGGCGAAGTGGGACAGGACCTCGGGGTTGGCCATGGCGTCGAGGTTCGCGGCCTTCTCCGGCGGGACGCCGAGAAGGATCTTGCGAATGGGAACCTCCAGCTTCTTGCCGCTGAGGGTTCTGGGGATACCCGGCACCTGGATGATCTCGTTGGGCACGTGCCGGGGGGAAAGCTCCTCCTTGATCGCCCTGCGCAACCGCATGATCAGCCCGTCGGAGAGGGCAGCCCCCTCCGCCACGGTGATGTAGAGCAGCAGTCGCCCCTCCTGGCCGAGTTGCCCGGTGTCGATCACCAGGCTGTCGGCGATCTCCTCGAAGCGTTCGACCACCCGGTAGAACTCGCTGGTTCCCATCCGGACACCGCCCCGGTTGAGGGTGGAGTCGGAGCGGCCATAGATCACACAACCGCCGTCAGGAAGGATCTTGATCCAGTCGCCGTGCCGCCAGACGCCCGGGTAGTCGGCGAAGTAACTCTCCCGGTATCGCACCCCGTCGGGGTCGTTCCAGAACATGACGGGCATCGAGGGCATCGGCGCGGTCAGCACCAGCTCCCCCACCTCATCGACCACCGGCGCGCCGGACGGGTCGAAGGACTCGACCCTGGCCCCCAGGCAGCGGCAGGGGATGACACCGGCCCGAACCGGGAGCAGCGCGACCGCGCCGACGAAACCGGTGCAGACGTCGGTGCCGCCGGAGAACGAGCCGAGTTGGACCTTGGGCAGCGTGTCGTGCACCCAGCCGAACCCCTCGGGCGGCAGCGGCGAGCCCGTCGAGCCCAGGCCGCGCAGCGCCGCCAGCCCGGTGGGCCGCAGCGCCGCCTTCATCGACGCGATGATGTACGGCGCGCCGGTGCCGAAGTAGGTGACCCCCTCCTCCTCGGCGAGCCGCCACAGCGCGTCCGTCCCCGGATGGGTGGCCGACCCGTCGTACAGCACCACCGTCGAGCCGGTCAGCAGGCCGCCGATGAGGTAGTTCCACATCATCCAGCCGGTCGTGGTGTACCAGAAGAAGACGTCGCCCTCCCCCAGGTCCTGGTGGAAGGAGATCGCCTTGAGGTGTTCGAGCACCACGCCGCCGTGCCCGTGCACGATCGGCTTCGGCAGCCCCGTGGTGCCGGAGGAGTAGACGACCCAGAGCGGATGGGCGAAGGGCACGGGCTCGAAGGCGAGCGGCCCGGCGGTGGCGCGCAGGTCGGCCCAGTCCAGCGTACGGCCGCCGCCCTCAGAAGAGGATTCCCCCGGCTCCCCCGCCTCGCCGGAACCCGTCGCCGCGACGGATGCCCCGGCATCGCCCGTCTCCCCCGAGGCCGCGGACGTGGCCCGGGTCACGCTCTCCTCGTCCGCTCCGCCCTCTGCTTCGGGCAAGGGCATCCGCACCCGCGCGACCAGGGTGGGCAGCTTGGCGGCGATGTCCTCGACGACCTGGCCGCGGTCGAACCACTTACCGTTGTAGGCGTAGCCGTCGATCGCGATGAGCACCTTCGGCTCGATCTGGGTGAAGCGGTCGATCACGCTGGACGCGCCGAAGTCCGGAGAACAGGAGGACCAGATGGCGCCCAGGGAGGCGGTGGCGAGGAAGGCGATCAGCGTCTCGGGCACGTTCGGCGCGTAGGCCGCCACCCGGTCCCCTCGCCCGACCCCCAGCTCCACCAGTCCCGTGCGGACCCGTGCGACCTCCTCCGCCAGCTCGCCCAGGGTGAGCGTCCGGCGCCGGGCCTCCTCGTCGCGGAAGACCACCGCGAGCCGGTCCGGTTCGGTGGCGGCCCGGCGCAGCGCGTTGGCGGCGTAGTTCAGCGTCGACCCGGCGAACCACTCGGCGCCCGGCATCGTCCCGGACAGGACGGGCCCCTCACCTCGCTCCCCCACGACGCCGAAGTAGTCCCAGATCGACGTCCAGAACTCGGCCGGAGAGTCGACCGACCACTGCCACAGGTCCTGGTAGTCACCGGACCTGCCGAGCCACTCCATGTAGCGGGTGACCTTGGCGTCCCGCACGATCTCCGGAGTGGGTTCCCATAGCAGCGCACCTTCCTCAACCATGGCCCCATCCTCTCGGGGCCCCGCTGGAATGTCATCCCCCGCGAGCACACACTCCCCGGCCTCCTGATGTGGCCCGCCCACGTGCCGCTCGCCCACACCCCACCCCTCCGGCAACCGCTCCCGAATACCGGCACCCCCCACACACACCCGCCCACGTGCCGCTTCTCCCCCGGGTAACCCCATCCCCGACCCGCCGCTCCTCAGCCGCTCCTCAGCCGCTCCTCAGCCGCGCAGGCGTTCGACGGCCGCCCTGGCGGCGGTGCCGATCACCGCGTCGGCGCGGGGCTGGTTCTGGGCGGTGCCGTACGAGCGGGTGAAGACCGCGATGGCGTAGCGTCCCCCGTCGGGATACTCCACCACGCCGACCTCGTTGCGGACCGTCGGCAGGGTGCCGGTCTTGCCGCTGACCGCGACGTCGTCATAGGGGAACCCCGCGGCCAGCCGGTGCGGCCAGACCTGCAGGCCGAGCAGCCTGCGCATCGAGGCGCACGAGGCGGCGGAGGCCGCCTCGTCCCGCCAGATCATGCCGAGCAGCCGGGTCATGTCACGCGGGGTGCTCCGGTTGGTGTGAGCGGGGTCCAGCACCCGAAGCTTGGCGATCAACGCGGGGTCCGTTGGCATCTCCTCCTGACCCGCGTCCTCGACGATGGTGGAGAACATGTCACGGCAGTTGTGCTCGACCCACGTCCCCTCCAGGCCGAAGGAGGCGAGCATGGCGTTGACCTGTGGCAGGCCGACCCGGCCGATCAGGGTGTCAGCGGCGGTGTTGTCACTCACCGCGATCATCAGGTAGGCCAGGTCGCGCAGCGACATCGTCACGTCGTCGGCCATCACGCACACCCCGGTCGGCCCCGCGGTATGCCGGTCCGCGGTGACGGTGACGCGCTCGGCCGCGTCGAGCCATCCCCCGTCCACCTGCCGGAAGAACTCCACCAGCAGCGCCACTTTGAACACCGAGGCGATGACCACGGGCTCGTCCGCCCGATGGGTGACCTCCGCCCCGGTGTCCACGTCGACCGCGTGCAGGAACCCGCTCACCCCGGCCGTGCGGAACAGGCCCTCCAGATCCGTCATGCCAGGAAGCCCGAAGCCGGCCTGGTCCGCAGCCGCCTCGCCGGGGCCGCCCCGTCGTCCGTCATCCCGGCGTTCTCCTTCAGCACTCGCAGGGCCACAGCCCCGAAGGCTACGGCAGCCTCACCCGCCTGTCCCCGCCAGGCGGTGGAGACCCGCCAGGCCAGGGGACTTCCCAGCAGAGGCCGCCAGCGCAGGCCTGGCAGCGAGACCTCGGGCCCGAGGGCGACGGCCGTACCGGCCAGCACCAGCCCGAGGGTCTGCGCCTCGTGCACCTCCTCCGGCACGAACCCGTGACGGCGGCACTCGGCGAGTGTCTCCTCGTGCAGGCCGGGTTCCCTGGGGAAGAGCACGAGGCTACGCCCGGCCAGGTCGGCCAGGTGCACCGACGACAGCGCAGCGAGCGGATCGTGCTCGGCCAGCACCACGCCGGGACGCTGGACGAGCACGGGGCCGAAGCTGAGCCCGGGGGCGGTGACCGGGTGGCGAACGACCCCGACGTCCAGGGTTCCGTCGAGGAGCGCGACGACCTGGTCGGCGCTCCACGTCTCGGCGGGCGCGAGCCGGACCTCGGGACTGCGCTCGCGGAACCCGGCGATCAGTGCGGCGATCACCGCCGAGCCCAGATCGGGCGGGACACCGACGCGCAGCGCCACGTTCTCACCGCGCCCTGCCAGGTCGCGCAGCCGGTCGACCTTGGCGACGATCTCGCGGGCCTCGGCCAGCAGTAGTTTTCCTGACTCGGTCAGCCGCACCTGACGACTCGAACGGTCGAACAGCCTGACCCCGAGCTCCTCCTCAAGGCGCCGGATGCGCTGGCTGAGCGGCGGCTGTGCCATTCCGAGCCGGATCGCCGCGTTACCGAAGTGCAGTTCTTCGGCGACTACCGTGAAGTAGCGCAGGTGTCGCACGATGTCCATGACCAGCAATTATATCCATTCGCATATCACTCTCAGCTGCATATCAATATTGGACATCAGCGACACGCGTCTGGTCTCCTCTATTCGCGAGAGCGAAGGGGGACGACTCATGAGACGCAAAGGCCTGGTGGCGGTCGCGGTGCTGGTGCCGGTCGTCGCGATCAGCGGGACGGCGTGGGCGCTGCGCACCCAGGGATCGGCACGGGAGACGGCGCAGGAGTTCCTGACCGCCTGGAACAGACAGGACTACCCGGCGATGCGGGCGCTCACCGTCGATCCGCCGAGCGACTTCGACGAGTGGTATCGCCACTTCAGGACCGACCTGAAGCTGTCCCAGGCCGACTTCGAGATCACCGGCACCAGGGGCGCGGAGTCGGAGGTCGGCTTCCACGCCGTCCTGAAGGGCCCGGTGAGCTGGGCGTACGACGGGTCGCTCCAGCTCGTCGAGCACGACAGGGCCTGGCGGGTGAAGTGGACCCCGGCGGCCGTCCACCCCCGGCTGAAGACGGGCATGCGGTTCAGGACCGTGCAGGTCAAGGCCGAGCAGGCGCCGGTCCTGGCCGCCGACGGCACCCGGATCGACACCGCCTCCGCTCCGGGCTCGGTGCAGCAGCTCGTCGAGGGGCTCAAGGAGCGGTACGGCTCCCGCCTCACCGGCACCTCCTCCGCCCGGGTCGAGCTGCTGCGGGGGTCGGAGCGGGTCGCCACCCTCGCCACGGCGGACGCCAGGGCGGGCACGGAGCTGCGGACCACGATCGATCTGCGCGTCCACCGGGCCGCCGCCGACGCGCTGGAGGCGGTGAGAAAGCCCGCCTCGCTGGTCGCGCTGCGGCCCTCGACCGGCGAGATCCTGGCCGTGGCCAACAAGCCGGGCGGGTTCAACCGTGCCCTGCTCGGCCACTACCCGCCGGGCTCGACCTTCAAGGTGGTCACCGCCTCCGCCCTCGTCGCCGACGGCATGACCGCCGACGAGCGCGTTTCCTGCCCCGCCGAGGAGAACATCGGCGGTTTCCCCTTCCACAACGCCGGATTCGAGGAGTTTGGGACGATCACGCTGCGCGAGGCGTTCGCGCACTCGTGCAACACCACGTTCGGGCGGCTGAGCGTGGACAGGCTCGGCGGGAAGCGGCTGGCCGAGGTGGCGGAGAGCTTCGGGTTCGGCGGGCCGGTGGATCCGGGGGTGCCGGCCGTACGGGCGCAGTTCCCCGGCACGAAGGACGAAACCGATCTCGCCTCCGCCGCCATCGGCCAGGGACGCGTGCTGACCAGCCCGCTGAACATGGCCACCGTCGCCGCCGCCATCGCCGACGGCTCCTGGCGCGCGCCTCGCCTGGTGGACGCCGCCCTGCTGCCCAAGACCGCCCCGAGGAAGCTGGAGCCCGCGGTGGTCAGGGCACTGCGCACACTGATGCCCGCCGTGGTGAGCGAGGGCACCGCCGCCGGGGTCCCGTTCCCCGCGGGTACGGCGGGCAAGACGGGCACCGCCGAGTACGGCACCGGTAAGGAACCCCCGACACACGCCTGGTTCATCGGCTACCGGGGAGACCTGGCCTTCTCGGTCATCGTCGAGGGCGGCGGCACCGGCGCCAAGGCCGCCGCCCCCATCGCCGGCCGCTTCCTGTCCGCCCTGGCCAAGCGCTAGCCGTACCGCCTCCGGGCCGGCGACCGATCCTCGTGATTGTGTGGTGATCGGGCCAGGAGACGTGCGGCCGCGGCCCTGACCGATGACCGGTCAGGGCCGCGGGCTGCCGTAGTAGGTGAGGAACATGTCGACCCCGGCCGTCGTCAGCCGCTCGCCGAAGTCGTCGTCGAGAGGCGCGCCGTACGCGGCGTGGATCAGGTGTGGGTACAGGACAAGCGCGTAGTACTGGATCACGGCGACGTCGATGTCGGGGATGGACAGCTTGCCCTGAGAGACAAGGCTTCCCAGGGTCCCGGCGATCACCGGGTGGAACCTGCCGGGCCCCATCTCCTGCCAGGCCCTGCCCAGCTCCGGAAAGCGCCGCACCTCACCGGCCACCAGGTTTCGCAGCGCGCGCACCTCCGGCCTGGTCATGCTCCTCACCCACGCGCGCGCGGTCCACAGCAGCGTTTCCCGCAGGTCTCCCGAGGCGGCGAACCTGGCCTCCACCTCTGTCAGCGTCGCACCGAGCGCCTCGTCGAGCGCGCCGCTGATCACGGCGGTGAACAGGGCCTCCTTGCTGCCGAAGTGGTTGTAGACGGTCACCTTCGACACCTTCGCCTCGGACGCGACCAGGTCCATCCCCGCCTCGTATCCATCGCGCACGAAGACCTCGCGTGCCGCCGCCACGATGGCCTTCCGCTTGCGCTCGGCCCGTTCTCCGGTGGGGATCCGCGTTGTCATGCCTCCAGCCTACCAATGAACTGAACTACACAGTTGAGTTCAGTTGAACCATCCTGTACCGTTCAGTTCAGTTACCCCTCTCGCACGACCACTGACCTGGAGCCCGACATCGCATTCATCCTGGGCGTAGTCCTGTTCGCCGCCCTCGTCGGCGCACTCGACGCCCGTCTCCCCTGGCCCTCCCCCCGATCCGAGGACAAATGATCACCGGCCACTTCGGACTCGCCGCCGCGGTGAAGTCCGCCCAACGGCCCGTCCCGCTCTGGGCCCTGATGCTCGCCACCGTCTGGCTGGACGTCGTCTTCGTCCCACTACTGCTCACCGGCGCCGAGTCCATCAGCCTCGCGCCCGGCACCGACGGAGGCTATGGCGAGGGCATCATCCACGCCGACTACACGCACTCACTGCTCGGCGCCGCGCTCATCGCCGCCCTCACCGGACTGCTCGCGGCCCGCTGGTGGGGACGACGGTCCGGAACGGTCATCGGCGCGGTCGTCTTCTCCCACTGGCTGCTCGACCTGCTGGTGCACCGCGCCGATCTGCCCCTGCTTCCCGGCAACCTCGGAAACCTGCCCCTGCTCGGTCTCGGCCTGTGGCAGTACCCGTGGCTGGCGGCGGGCATCGAGGTGGCCCTGCTGCTCGCGGGAACGTTCCTCTACCGCAGAGCCGCCCTCACCAGCGGCGCCACGGCGCCACGAGTGAACCTCATCACCGGCCTGCTCGTCGCGGCGGGCGCCGTGACCTTCGGGCTGGACCTGCTGGGTATCTGATCCAACGCCGGACGAGCCGGTCCCCGGCCCCGGCCCGTCCGGCCACGGAAAGCCGGTCAACGCTCCCCCCCCTTCGCGGCAGGAGCGTTCAAAACCTCACGGGATCGGAAGACGAACAACCGAATCACAGAATTTCTGCAACCTCAAAATTCTCCTGCGGAATCTTTCCGGCGACCGACGGTCTCGCCACATCGCGGTTAACGGCGACAAGTATCCATAGTTTCCGGACGAACTGTGACGCATGTCACACAAGAATGTTCAAGCATTCCTCAAACAGATGGCGCACTCCAAGAAAGCCGGATTGACCACGATTAACAAATATAAAAACACTCAGTCATAAATAATTGTCACGCCGAGCAACCGATGAGACACATTTAACACGTTGACCGTTCCTGACATCTCGATCACGATCCACATTGATCGTCCTTTGTCCGCCCTCTGACGTGTGAAGACCTCCGTTGCGAGGTCCGCGTCAGCATGCCTGCGAAAGGGAACGGGATGCGAGCTCGACGTGCGCGAATATGGCTCACGGCGCTGGCCACGGGAACCGCGACGGCGCTTCTGATATCCGGGACGGGCGTGCCGGACGGCCTGATACAACAGGCGTCCGCCGCCGCCCCGCAAACGGATCCGGAACCCTCGGTGAACGGCCGTGCCGTACCTAAACCCGAGGTCGGTAAGGGTGCGGAGGAGACCACGCCGGTGGCGAGGCCGAAGCCACCGGTGTGGCCCAAGCCGGGCAGCATCGAGGTCGAGGTGAAATCCACCCTGGCCGGAGCCGGTGGGCTGCCGGTCCGGGTGGGGGCGGCCAAGGCCGGTGCCGGGGTCGGCAAGGTCAAGGTGGAGACGCTGGCCCCCGACGCGGTGCGGAAGCTGGGCGGTGTCGGGGTGGCGGCCCGGATCGAGCGGGCCGACGGCGGCGACGCGCCGGGCAGGGTGCGGGCGGAGTTCTCCTACGCGGGGTTCCGGGACGGCTTCGGCGGTAACTTCGCCACCCGCCTGCAGGTCCTTCGCCTGCCCGCCTGTGTTCTCCAGACGCCCCGTCCACGCACCTGTGTGGTGCGCCCCCAGGTGGTCAAGGCCAGGAACGACCTCAAGGCGGGCGTGCTGGTCGCCGAGGTTGAGGTCGGCACGCCCCCGCCCGCCAAGGCGCCCTCCGCGCCGAAGGGAGACAAGAAGGCCGCCGCGAAGGCGGCCTCCGACGCGGTGGCGGCCCAGCAATTGGCCGAGGGGTCGGTGTACCTCCTGGCCGGCGGCATGACCGGCCCTGACGGCACCTTCGGCGCCACCGACCTCAAACCGTCGGGCACCTGGCAGGCGGGCACCTCGGGCGGGTCGTTCAGCTACGACTACCCGCTGCCCGAGGCGCCCTCTGCGGCCGGTGACGGCCCGGACCTGTCATTGCAGTACGACGCCTCCTCCCTGGACGGGCAGGGTGACTGGACCAACAACCAGTCCAGTGTGGTCGGCGCGGGCTGGGAGCTGAACGCGGGTTTCATCGAACGCCGCTTCCGCCGATGCGTCGTGGACAACCAGTACAACGAAGAGGCAGCCCTGGTCTGGACGGCTGAGGAGATCGGCAGCTACGGCAGGGCGTTGTGCTGGGAGTCGCCGGATGACAACGACGGTGACTCCTCGACCAACGACAGGACGCAGTCGGAGCTGGTACTGAACGTCGGCGGCCGGTCGGCGCAGATCGTCAAGGACCGGGTCTCCGGGCTGTGGAAAACGGTGCCGGACTTCGGGTGGAAGATCGAGCAGCTGCCCGGCGGCGCCGACGGCCAGGAGTACTGGAAGGTCACCTCCGACACGGGTGAGGTGTCGCGGTTCGGCTACCGCAAGGACGCCCAGTGGCAGGTGCCGTACGTCGGCAACGACTTGGGTGAGCCGTGCTACGACCGCTACTACAACGACGCCGTGCCGCCGACCTGTACCGGGGTGTGGCGGTGGAACCTGGACCAGTCGGTCGACGCCAACGAGAACGTGATCGACTACACCTACAACCGGGAGACCAACTACTTCTGCCTGCCCAGCTGCGCCCACGAGCTCTACCGGGTGCTGCCCTACGACCGGGGCGGGTCCCTGGCCAAGGTGGAGTGGGGGCACAACGCCCAGGTGGCCGGGAGTGTGCCGACCACCCGGACCGTCTTCACCACCGCCGACCGGGGCAGCCCCGACGTGCCGACCGACCTCAAATGCGACACCCCGACCGGGTGCGCCAACGACGCGATCGCGTTCTACTCCACCCGCAAACTGACCTCGGTGCTGAGCGAGTCGCTGAACGCGGCCGGGACCTGGTGGGACTCGGCCAGCAGGCTGGACCTGACGCAAACGTGGATCTACACGCGCACCGACTTCGGCGCGCCGTACGACCCGGTGCTGTGGCTGGACACCGTCCAGCACACCGGCCTGGCCGCAGGCAGCGCCACGCTGCCGGCGACCGACTTCGACGCGGTGTCGGCGGCCGGAAAGATGTCGTATGACGATATGTCGGACTGGACGAGCCTGCTGTCGTGGCGGATGGTGCCCCGGATCGGGGCGATCGCCAACGGGATGGGCGGCCGGATCGAGGTCGTCTACGGCCAGGCCGACCCGTGCTCGGGCGGCAAGGGCCGCGACGGCACCAACTACCACGCCGACCGCACCGGTGACTGCTACAAGATCGACAAGAGCATCGACGGCAACGAGTTCTGGACCGTCTACTACAGCAGCTGGTGACCAAGGTCACCGAGAAGGACACCGTCGCGGCCTCCCCGGACGTGGTCAACGGCTACGAGTACCTCGGCACGCCGGGCTGGGCCTCGCCGGTGGAGTACGCCCAGCCGGGGCTGTCGCCGCCGTCGACCGACTGGCGCGGATATGCCACCGTGCGCACCACCCGGGGGACGGGCACGGACCCGGCCGACTTCACCGTCACCTCCGCGACGTTCCTACGCGGTCTGGGCGGGACGGTGACGAACTTCGAGGGCACCACGGTCACCGACGTCCGCGCGCTGCAGGGCAAGGTGCTGCAGGAGCAGGCCTGGAAGCTGACCTCGCTGAGCCCCCGTACCCTCGCCGAGGACTCCTCGAGCCGGTATGAGTACTCGGTCGTGTCGGCCGGCACCGGTCCCGGGGTGTACGCCCCGGTCAAGGTACTGACCACCCGGGAACGCAGCCGGGAGCTGGTGACCGGCGGAGGGTGGCGCTACACCGACGAGAAGACCGCCTACAACGCCGACGGCCTGCCGAACAAGGTCAACGACTACGGCCAGGACGGCGTGAGCACCGACAACACCTGCGTTTCCATCTCCTACGCCCGCAACACCGACCCCGGCCAGTGGATGATCAACTATCCGTCGGTGACGGAGAAGCGGTCCGGGGACGACTGCACGACCAGCACGCTGATCGGCAGGACGGTCACGCTGTACGACGGCGGCTCGGACCCGGTCACCAACAAGCCGAGCGACGGCAACGTCACCGAGACCCGCACCTATGCCAGTGCCACCAGCGTCTCCACGACGAAGGCCACCTACGACGACTACGGCCGCACGCTGACCACGGTCGACCCGCGCACCAAGATCACCACGACCTCCTACAGCCCGGCCATCGGGTGGCCGCACACCGGCGTCACCGTCACCAACCCACTGGGCCACACAGTGACCAGCAAGGTCTCCCACCTGCACGGCCAGACGCTGTCGATCACCGATGCCAACAACAAGAAGACGGAGATCGACTACGACGCGCTCGGCCGCAGCACCCAGTTCTGGGGACCGGCTCAGCCTCGCACCGGCGGCACCCCCACCGCGACCGTCGCCTACGAGCTCACCGGTACGGCTCCGGCCAAGACGACCGTCAACTGGCTGCTGTCCGGGACCGACTCGGGAGCCAAGTGGCTGACCAGCTACACCTTCGAGGACGGCTTCGGCCGCACACGTGAGGCCCAGACCGCCTCCCCTGCCGGTGGACGGGTGGTGACGGTCAGCACCTACGACCCGCGTGGCCTGACCTCGGCGGTCTCCGATCCGGTACACAACACCTCGGCAGCCGGGTCCGGGCTGCTGAACCCGACGCTCACCAGTCTGCCGCAGTGGTCCAAGACCGTCTATGACGGGCTGGAGCGTCCGGTCGCCGACGTCGACTACAACCTGGCCACCGAGCTGCGCCGTACCAGCACCGCCTACCCCGGCGCCGACCGCGTCGAGACGACCCCGCCGATCGGCGCCAAAACCGTCAGCGTGCAAGACACCTTCGACCGGACGACCAAGGTCGAGGAGTGGGTGGACGCCACCGTCCACAACGACACCTCCTATGTCTACGACCTGGACGGCAACCTCACCACCATCACCGACGCCAAGGGCAAGGCGCGGACCTTCACCTTCGACTGGCTGGGCCGCCGCACCACCGCCACCGACCCGGACGCGGGCACCTCCACCACCGGCTACGACGCGACGGGCAACCTGCTCTGGAACATCGACGGCAAGAACCAGAAGATCTCCTACACCTACGACGACCTGAACCGCCGCACCGCCCAATGGGCGGGAGAGGTGAGCACCGGCACCAAGCTCGCCGAGTGGACCTACGACACCCTGGCCAAAGGCCAGCCGGTCGCCTCTGTCCGCTACACCGGCGGTCAGACCTACACCCAGGCCATCACCGGCTACGACGCCGACTACCGCCCCACCGGATCCAAGGTCACCATTCCCGCCTCCGAAGGCGCACTGGCCGGGGACTACGTCACCACCTTCGGCTATGACGCCGCGGGCGACCTGACCGAGCAGAACCTGCCCGCCGCCGGCGGCCTGGCGGCCGAGAAGCTCACCTTCGGCTACACCGACCTGGGCCTGCCCAAGACGCTCACCTCCGACTACGGCGGCGGCTTCACCTACGTCAAGAACACCACCTACACCGCGATCGGCCGCCTGAACGAGCGCCTGCACGGCGTCAACGGTCAGGTAAAACGGGGTCTGACCTGGGATGCCACGACGGGTCTGCTCAAGCGGGTCACCACCCTCGCCAAGGCCGACACCGCGACCCCGACCACCGCGCAGAACGACGAGTTCTTCTACGACATCGCCGGAGAGATCGCCCGCATTCTGGACGCCGCCTCAGCGATCCCGGGTGGTACCGCCGGGCAGTCAGAGTGCTACACCTACGACGCCCGCCGCCGCCTGAGCGCCGCGTGGACCACCACCGGCTCCTCCTGCGCCTCGGCCGCCGACGGCCAGGGCGTCGACCCCTACAACCAGACCTACGCCTACGACGTCGTCGGCAACGTCACCTCGCTGACCGAAAACGGCCAGACCTCCACCTACACCTACCCCACCGGCTCGGTCCGGCCGAACGCGGTCACCTCCATCACCCGCCCCGGCGGCACCGACACCTACAGCTACGACAACGCGGGCCAGCTGACCGGCCGCACCATCGGCGGCAAGCAGAGTACCTTCGACTGGGATGAGCTCGGCCAGCTGGCCAAAGCCGTTGTGGACGGGGCTCAGACCTCCATGGTCTACGACGCCGCGGGCGAACGCCTGATCCGCCGCGACCCCGACGGCAGCAGCACCCTCTATCTGGGAGCGACGGAACTCAAGCTGGCCAACGGGGCGGTCGCCGGAAAGCGCTACTACACCGCAACCGACGCCTCCACCGTCGCGCTGCGCACCTCCGCCGGCGTGATCTGGACGCTGTCGGGCCTGCACGGCAGCAACCAGGTCGCCGTCAACGACACCACCGGCCAGGTCAGCCGGGAACGCTACCTGCCGTTCGGCAAGCGCCGCGGCGTCGACGACCTGCCCTTCACCGACCGCGGCTTCCTCGGCAAGGTCGAGGACGACTCCACTGGCCTGTCATACCTGTCGGCCCGCTACTACGACCCGTCCATCGCCAAGTTCATCTCCACCGACCCGCTGTTGGACCTGCGCAACCCGCAGTTCGCTAACCCCTACAGCTACGCGGGCAACAATCCCATCGGCCTGTCCGACCCCGACGGCCAGGCCGCCTGCCGTCCGGACGACTGCCCCACCAAGAGCGCCATGAAGTGGACGATGGCGCACGCCGAGAAGAACAAGAAGAAGAGGGCGAAAGCGCTTAAGGCTGCACATAAGAACGATCAGAAGGACGCCAAGCGCTACAAGGATAAATATCAGAAGCGCGACAAAAAACTCACCGATCTTTACAAGGATCCAAAATATAAGAAGGCGGCCAAAAAGCTTGCCGATGAGGGGAAGAAGAACGCCCAAAAGTCACAAAAATTCTGCGACCCTTGTGATGACGGAGCGGCCGTGCCGGACGGGCTGTTTGGCAGCCCGATCGACAATGCGATCCTTGATATTCTCAGTATGTTCCCGCCAACCGCTCCCGTTGGACGCGCGGCTCGAACTGCCAAGGGAATCAGCGACACGGTCGGCAGACCCAAGGGCTGTAGCTTCGTCCCGGGCACCAGGGTCCTCATGGCGGACGGCTCTCTCAAACCGATTGAAGCGCTCAAGGCCGGCGACAAAATTATTGCCACCGACCCGGCAACCGGAGAAACCGGTCCTAGCGCAATCGTCACTCCGCTCAGCAGCGAAGGGCTGAAGAAACTCGTCCGGATCATCGTCGACACCGATGGCAAGAAGGGAAATGCTACTGGCACCATCACCGCCACTGACAACCATCCCTTCTGGGTCGAAACACTCCGCGCGTGGCTTCCCGCGGGCCACCTCAGACCGGGCATGTGGCTGCGGACCTCGGCGGGCGCACATGTCCAGGTCACTACTACGACCCGCCTGACCCCTCTTCAGCAGCGCGTGCACAACCTTTCGGTCGAAAGTCCACACACCTATTATGTGGTCATCGGAGAGGTTGAGGTCCTTGTCCACAACGCCTCCCCGGACCCAGCGGTCAGCAAGTTACCCAGTCTCGCGGGTATGACCCAAGCACAAGCGGACGCGATTCTGAAGCAGAATGGCTTCGAGTTGTCTGCAATCTCCGAAAGTGGCGCCTACGCTACTTACAAGGCTCCCGACAAGAGTATTGTCACAATCCGACTGTCAGACGGACGCGTGACGCGGACAAGTAAGATCGAGACAGGGCCGAACGAAAAGAACAGAACCCAACGCTGGGACCAGAACGGCAACCCCATTCTGGAGCACGGTCACGGAGAGAACCTAAAGTGCTAGAGAGCAAGGTCAGGGCGGCTTGCGAGAAATTTCAAGAAATTCTCACGAGCTGCGAAGGAGGATTCATCGACACGGTTACCTTGAATGCCACCAGAGAGGGGGACGATCTAGATGTAAAGCTCCTTCAAACTCAAAAATGGGAAGCGGTGGCAGTATTTTTCAAAGATGTCCGATATTTTTCGATCAGCAAAGGAACTGACCTGGAAGGGGTGTTCGTCGATCAGATCTTGGTATCACACCTTCCCAAAACTGGTCAGGCCTGGCCCTCGGGAGCCGAAGAGCTGGTGACACGATTCGACGAGTTACCGGAACTCTACTGGGTGCAGTTCATCGGACCTTCGAAACTCAGTGTAATAGCCGCGATAATGACAGTGACGGTCTCCCAGGACCTACCTGAGAACTGACACTGGATCTAGTACATCAGCCAGGCCCGGCAAAAAACTGCCCGGCCACCCAGGTGGCCGGGCAGGCTCGCGCATTGGAGCAATAATTCTCGCAGCCGCCGAGCAAAACGGCGGAGCTCGGGGAGATGGGTGGGCAGTGGCCGGATCGGCGCCTTCCGGTAAAAGTCGGTGTAGTGAGCCTTTTTCATCTCGCTTCACGGAGTTGAAGCGTGAGGATCGCTTTGACGAGTTGACCTGCGCGAAGAGGGCAGCAGCGTAGCCTGCGCAGGATGCGCCAGGCCTTCAACTGCGCATTCGCTCGTTCTCCGGGGCCGCGAAGCCTGGCGTGGGCGGAGTTGACGCCCTTCTGCGAGGCGGGCTTGTTCCTGCCCTTGTATGGCACGCGGACGTGCTCACCGGCACCGATGTAGCCCTTGTCGGCGAGCGTGATCAGACCGGCGGTCTTCAGGCGGCGCGGGATGCCCCAGATCCGGGCGGCCGTCAGGTCGTGCGCCGCCCCGGGCAGCGAGCCGGAGGTCCACAACAGGGTACCGTCCGGTGCGGCCAGGACCTGGATGTTCATCCCGTGCCGGCGGTGTTTGCCGGAGTAGTGGGGCCGGTCGGCGGCCACTCGATCGATCGGGAC